>CAYXHU010000419.1:0-2400 GCA_964464675.1 uncultured Acidimicrobiia bacterium | reverse complement strand
CGACGCGCTGGCTCCGTACGTGGACCTGGTGCACGATCGGGGCCTGCCGGTCACAGATCCGCTGACACTCGACACGACCGAGCTCGTCACCGCGGCGCTCGAGCTGCTGCAGGAGCACGGGGTCGTGAGCCGATTCGCCGGTGGCACCGAGACGGTGTACTCCATCGAGCCCGATCAGCACCTCGCCGCCGCCTACTACCGGAACACGATCATCCACTTCTTCACGTCCGGCGCGATCGCCGAGTTGGCCCTGGTCGCCGCCTCCGAGGCGGACGGTGACCCGCTCGGCGTGTTCTGGGACGAGGTGACCGCCCTCCGGGATCTCTTGAAGTTCGAGTTCTTCTTCTCCGAACGAGACGACTTCGTCGAGGAGATCGCTGCAGAGGTGTCCCGGCACCGGGCCGACTGGGAGGTGTCGATGTCCGCCGGAGGAGAGGAGTGCCTCGACGTCCTGCGTTCCTTCCGGCCGTTCACCGCCCACTGGGTGCTGCGGCCGTTCGTCGAGGCGTATCGGGTCGTCGCCGACGCCCTCGAGGCGCGCGACTATCGCAAGCCGGTGGACGAGAAGGAGTTCGTCGACGAGTGCCTCGCCCTGGGCCGGCAGTACCTCCTGCAGCGGCGCATTCAGAGCCCCGAGTCGCTCTCGACCGTGCTGTTCGGGTCGGCGCTGAGGCTCGCGGGGAACTACGGGCTGATCGAGGGCGAAGGGCCCGAACTGCTGCAGCGGCGCGCCGAGTTCGCCACGGCAGTCGGCGACGTCGTACGCCGCATCGACGTGGTAGAGGCCTTGGTGGCCGCCCGGGAAGCCGGGATCGGCTGAACAGCCGAAGAGCGCCGGCGAAGCCCGCTCCCTGCCCGCCGAGCTCCTTACGGCTCGTAGTAGGGATTGGCCCCCGAAGCGTGATCGGTCACGTCGATGACATCGGTGATCTCGGGGACCGCCGACTTCACGGCCCGCTCGATGCCGTGACGCAGGGTCATCGCCGCCATGCCGCATCCCTGGCAGCCTCCGCCGAGCCGCAGGTACGCGGTGGTTCCCTCGACGTTCACGAGCTCTGCCCAGCCCCCGTGCATGGCGATCGCCGGGTTGATCTGATCGCGCAGCACCGCGGTGACCCGCTCGAGGAGCGTGCCGGACGTGGCCGCCCCCGGCTCGATCTTCGGGATCGGGCTGTTGGGGTTGTCGATCGCCAGCCCGGTGCCCTGGACGTGCAGTGAGGCGCCCTGCAGGTGGTCGATGCTCGCAGAGGGGAGGACCACCGGGAGCTCTCCGTGCCGTTCGAGGACGTCGTCGTCGCCGTGGTCGTCGACGGGGACGAAGGTGAGCTCGTAGGAGAAGTCGAGGCCTTGTGCCCCGGCGATCGCCAGGCGGAGAGCGAGGTCGGCGGCGTCTGGTTCCCGGTCCCTGATCTCCAGGATCGCCCGGAGGGCGTCGTCGGTGATCGTGACGATGCGGTCGGTGGTGGCCATGTCGTTCCGTGGGTCGGCGGACGGCCATCGTACCGGGCCGGCGTGCCAAGGCCCGGCCGGCGTTACCTCCCCGGATCCTGCTCCTCGTCCGGTATGAGGCGGTCCGGGGGCATCGGCTCGCCGATGCGGCGGGCCCGCTCCCGGAGCTTCGACACCCCGGATCGCACCACTTCCAGCGGCCTGCCGTCCGCGAGGGGGCTCGCCGCGATCAGGTCGGGCATCATCCTGATCCACCCGATCGCCCGCAGCGCCCCGTACAGGACCGAGCCGGTGATGCCCACGATCCCGACGCCGGCGAGGAGCAGCACCACGCCGGGAAGCGACAGCTCGAAGAACTCCCGCCATCCGGGGCTGAACAGCACGATGAGGAAGAGCCCGGCCATCGACCCGATCAGCACCCGGCGCAGCGGGGTCATCGGGCGGCTGTTGATCTGCAGTGCGAAGAACCCGATCGACACGAGGACCAGCGTCGCCATCGTCCTCGCTTCGAGCAGCCCGACTCCCTCCGCGATCGACATCTCGTAGGTCAGGTAGGTCGCCGCCGCGGCGAGCGCTCCCACGGGGATCGAGAAGCGCAGGACCCTGGTGATGAACCCCGGCCGCGCCCGGTTCGCGGAAGGTGCCAGTGCCAGGAAGAAGGCCGGCGCTCCGATCGTGAGCGTTCCGACCAAGGTGAGGTGTCGGGGCACGAACGGGAAGGGCCGGGCGAACGCACCCACCAGGATCGCCAGGAGGAAGGCGTACACGGTCTTGACGACGAACAGGTTGGCGACCCGCTCGATGTTGGAGATCACCCTTCGCCCCTCGCCGACCACCGACGGCAGCGTGGCGAACGAGCCGTCCATCAGCACGAGCTGGGCGACGGCGCGCGATGCTGAGGATCCGGCGCCCATGGCGATGCCGATGTCGGCGTCCTTCAGGGCGAGCACA
>CAYXHU010000418.1:0-2406 GCA_964464675.1 uncultured Acidimicrobiia bacterium | reverse complement strand
GGTCGGGACGGCCGGATTTGAACCGGCGACCTCAGCGTCCCGAACGCTGCGCGCTGCCAAACTGCGCCACGTCCCGGTCGGGAACGTATCTTAGGTCGGCGTGGCTTCGATGCGAACCCGATCGATGCGGCGCCTGTCCATGCGCATCACCGTGAAGCGGTGGCCGGCCGCCGCGATCACATCGCCCTCCTCCGGGATTCGCCCCGCCAAGTCGAGCACGAGCCCGGCGAGGGTCGAGTACGGTCCCGACGGGAGGTCGGCTCCCAGGGCCTGGGCGATCTCTTCGACGGGCATTCGGCCGTCGGCCAGCCACTCTCCGGGCCTCACCGATACGACCGTGGGCGAGCCCGGGTCGTATTCGTCCTGGAGTTCCCCGACGAGCTCGGACACGATGTCCTTGATGGTGACGATCCCCTCGATCCCCCCGTGCTCGTCGAGGACGAAGGCGATGGCCCGCCGGCTAGTGCGCATGTCGTGGAGGAGCCGCAGGAGCGATCTGCTCTCCGGGACGTAGTAGGGCTCGCGGACGAGCCGCCGGATCTCCTCGGGGGACGGCTCGCGGTCCATCCTGAGCACGTCCTTGACGTGGAGGATGCCCTTGAGGTCGTCGAGGTCCTCGCCGATCACCGGGAACCGGCTGTGGCCTCCTGCGGCGACGGCGGCTCGCACCGCCTCGATCGTGAGCGGTACCTGCAACGAGTAGATGTCGGGTCGCGGCGTCATCACCTCCCTGGCCGGGCGGTCGGCGAGGTGGAAGAGCGAGTGGATGATCTCGCGTTCCGCGGCTTCGATGTCGCCGGTGCGTTCCCCGAGCACCGCCATCGCCCTGATGTCTTCCTCGGTTATGGGGGACGGGCGTCCGTTCGGGTCGACGCGGAACAGCCTGAAGAGCCCCCTGGCCAGGAGCAGGAAGAAGCGGGAGATCGGCCGCAGCAGGATCGAGAGTCGCCAGATGGTCGGGGCGACGGCGAGCGAGAATCGTTCCGGGAACCGCGTGGCGAGGCTCTTGGGGGTGATCTCTCCGACCAAGAGCACGACGGCGGTCACCGACAGGGTGGAGACCCACGGTCCCCAGTCCTCCCCCAGCAGGTCGACGAAGAGCACCGTGGCCACCGATGCTCCCAGGATGTTCACGAAGTTGTTGCCCACCAGGATCGTGCTGAGCATGCGATCCGGATCGTCGGTGAGGTCGGCGATGCGAGAGGCGCGCCGGGAGCGGGAATCCTGCAGCTGGATCACTCGCTCGCGCGGGACGCCGACGAGTGCGGTCTCCGATCCGCTGAAGAACCCGGAGGCGAGCACGCATGCCGACAGGATGGCGAGGTAGAGGGCCTGCGCTGCGCTCACGATGTGCCCCCGAAGGGGTCGGGACTCGGCGGGTCGTCGGGTCTCACGAGGGGTCCGTGACGGCGTCCGCTGCGAGACGCTCCACGAGGTCCCGGAGGGCGAACGAGCCGAAGGGCTTGCGGAGCCACGCCGACGCGCCGGCGCGTTTGGCGAGGAACGCATCGGCGTCACGGTCGGTGAGGAGCACGATGGGCGGCCGGGGCCGGCCCGCGGTCGCCGCGGCGTCGCGCACCGCTCTCGTCACGGCCATCCCTCCCATGGAGGCAACCTGGAGGTCCACGACGATCACGTCGTGATCGCCCTCGAGCCAGGTGCCCGCCGCGGCGCGCGGGTCGTCTTGCACGGTGATGGCGTGTGCGTCGAGAGCGGCGCGCACGTCGTTCACGATCCAAGGCTCGTCGGCGACCAACAGGATGTCCGGCATCGGCGCGAAGAACTGTAGTCGCGGCCCGGCCGGGGTCGGCGGGCCGCACCCCTACCATGACGCGTCGTGATTCCCCTGCGCGGCGCGCTCGTGATGCTCTGGATGGGCCTCTGGGCGGTCGCGTCCGCCGTTCCGGTCGACGCATCGCAGGGAGCCGGGGTCGTGGACGTCGTCGAGGTGAGCGGCCCGATCGACCGGCGGCTCGTGTCGTTCGTCGAGGACACGGTCGCCGAGTCGGGGGCCGTGCTCATCGTGCTGCAGCTCGACTCGGCGGCTGCGGTGGATTCCGTGGCGCAGCGTCTCGTCGCTCTCGCCGCCGATGCGCCGGTTCCCCTCGCGGTCTGGGTCGGGCCGGAACCTGCCCGGGCCTACGGCGCGGCGGCTCAGGTCCTGGCAGCAGCCCCGATTCGCGGTGCCGCGCCGGGGGTGAAGGTCGGGAACCTGGCCCCGACCGTCGCGGGCTCGGGGGAGAGCGCCGCCTCAGTGGCAGAGGCGTTCCCGCAGGTTCCGTCGGAGCTCATCGAAGGCCGCACCGAGGTCGAGGATCCGATCTCGGGGCTGGTCGACATCGTGTCGCCTTCGATCGGGCAGTTCGTGGTCGGGCTCGACGGGATGCAGGTGGAGGTGCGGGGGGT
>CAYXHU010000417.1:1046-2420 GCA_964464675.1 uncultured Acidimicrobiia bacterium | reverse complement strand
TGCCCTGCGGGCACGCCGCCACCTCCCCCTGAGGGGGAGGAACTGATCGCGTCGGAGGCTCCACGATCTACCCCCTCCGCCGCCGGCCTCCGGCCGGCGCCACCTCCCCCTGAGGGGGAGGAACTGATCGCGTCCGAGACTCGATCGCCGTGGCCGGGAGCATCGGCGGCAATCAGCGAGATGCCGTGTCGCGCCCAGCCCTTCCCGGTCCCGGAGACGAAGGGAGCCCTCCGATCACTCTCTGCGCCGTGGCCCACAACGACGACGGGTCCGGGTTCTTCGGCCAGCCATGCTTCGACGAACACGACGTCGTCTCGCGAGCCGACGATGCGCCACGTCTCTCTCCGCCACGCCGCCCCCACCTCCGCATCGACGATCTCCGGGACCCGAGCCATTGTCACCGATCCAGGATCCTGACCTCGTCGCGGCGAACCGAGCCGGCCAGCGCCACGACATCTCCGGCCCAGCCGACCTCGATGGTGGAGGGGTGCCCGATCTCGTCGCCCTGGGAGACGATCAGGGACCCGGACGGCTCGCCCTGAGCGGCGAGCACCGCCGCCAAAGCGGCCGCGGCGCTGCCGGTCGCGGGATCCTCCCCCACGCCGAGTCCCGGAGCGAAGAACCTCGCCTTCACGAGCATCCCGTCGCGGGCGAACAGATACGTCGCCTCGGCCGACGCGCCTGCAGCCAGCGCCCTCAGATCCGGATCACACGACGCCACGTCCACACCCGACGCCGCTTCGAGGACGAGGTACGGGATCGGCATCCGGGCCCACCAAGCGCCGGCGAGCCTCGGGAGACCGGCAGCGTCGGCGATGTCGCGGCCCTCCCGAGCCTCCGACACCTCGGTGACCATCGGGGACGTCACCTCGGACCGGTCGCCGGCGACCCGGAACGAGACCTCGCCGATGCCGCAGCTCATGCGTCCCTGGGTAATCGCGTCGGAGGCCGAGGCCACTACCCCCTCCGCCGCCGGCCTCCGGCCGGCGCCACCTCCCCCGGAGGGGGAGGAGTGTTGGCACAGCATCCAGGCGGCGCCCACCAGGGGATGCCCGGCAAACGGGATCTCGGCAGCCGGGGTGAAGATTCGCACCACCGGGAGCGCTTCGTCCGATCCCTCCACGAACACCGTCTCCGAGAACCCCAGTCCGGTGGAGATCTCCTGCATGTCACCTCGCGACAGGCCCGTGGGATCGGTGACGACGCCCAAGTGGTTGCCTCCGGTGTCGCCCCTGGTGAACACGCGCAGCACGTGGCAGTGACGCATACCCTTGCGACGGTAGCCGGATCCCGCCGATTTCCCGTTCCGAGCGCCCGAGCGCGAGACTCCGGACGTGCCCGACATCTTCGACCTGGACACACTGTTCGCCCAGA
>CAYXHU010000417.1:0-1036 GCA_964464675.1 uncultured Acidimicrobiia bacterium | reverse complement strand
ATACTTGGGACGGGGGCGCTCGGCGGCCGCCTGTCCGGCCTGGTACTCGGGGCCGCGCTCATACTCGGCAACGGCTACGCACTCATCATGGAGCGCAGAGGCGTGCGGCCCAAGGGACGGGAGGGTGAGCCACTGCGCACCGGACGGGCCTGGTTCCTCGTCGCAGTCGGGGCGGTGATGACCTGGTGGGGTTTCGGCAGCATCCTCGTGAATTGAGCGGACCCCCGGCGTCTCGGTACCATGTGGCTCGCCCACGCGGGTGTAGTTCAATGGCAGAACACAAGCTTCCCAAGCTTGGAATGAGGGTTCGATTCCCTTCACCCGCTCCCGGCACCGCCGCCCCACCGGGCGGCGGTGGCGCGCCGGAGCCCGCAACGTGATCCTCTCCGATCGCTCCATCCGTGCCGCCGTCGAATCCGGCCGCATCACCATCGACCCGTTCGACCCGCGCATGGTGCAGCCGTCCAGCGTGGACGTGCGGGTGGACCGCTACTTCCTGGTGTTCGAGAACCACCGGTACCCGCTGATCGACCCGCGTCGCAACCAGCCCGAGCTGACCACGCAGGTGGAAACCGAAGTGGACCACCCGTTCATCCTCCACCCCGGGGAGTTCGTGCTCGGCTCCACCCTCGAGGTGGTCGGGCTGGAGGACGACGTCGTCGCTCGTCTCGAAGGCAAGTCCAGCCTCGGCCGCCTGGGCTTGCTGATCCACTCCACCGCGGGGTTCGTCGACCCCGGTTTCGAAGGCCATCTGACGCTCGAGCTCTCCAACGTGGCGGCCCTCCCCATCGCCATCTACCCGGGCATGAAGATCGGGCAACTCTCCTTCTACGAGCTCACCACCCCGGCGGAGGCGCCCTACGGCTCAGATGCAGCAGGCTCCAAATACCAGGGGCAGCGCGGCCCGACCCCGAGCCGAGCCCACAAGGAGTT
This sequence comes from uncultured Acidimicrobiia bacterium, assembly GCA_964464675.1. Classification (GTDB taxonomy): domain Bacteria; phylum Actinomycetota; class Acidimicrobiia; order Spongiisociales; family UBA11373; genus CAYXHU01. Next base: position 103 of record CAYXHU010000417.1, on the reverse strand, counting down.
CTGATCGCCCACTCTTTCGACCGGCGTCAACGCGCGGTTGCCAGGCCGCCTTCCCCCTCGGTGAGCCAAAGCTGCAACTCGGCCCGGTCCGGCTCGTGGAGGG
>CAYXHU010000416.1:0-2438 GCA_964464675.1 uncultured Acidimicrobiia bacterium | reverse complement strand
GGATGCGGTGCCGGGGAGGATGCCGCCGGTATGCTCCCGCCGATGGCGAACCCCGCGGTCGTGCGGCGCAACACCCGGCGGATCCTGGCCGGGCAGGCCGTCTCGCTCCTCGGGGACTACATCGCCATCCTCGCCCTCCCCCTCTTCGTGCTGGAGCTCACCGGCTCCGCACTCGACCTGGGCCTCACCACCGCGTTCGAGACCCTTCCAACCCTGTTGTTCGGGTTCGCGGTCGGCGTGACCCTCGATCGTGTTCGTCTCCGCAATGCGCTGGTGATCGCCGACGTCGGCAGAGCCGCCGCCTTCGCAGCCCTGGCGGTGGCGGCCGCCGCAGGGACCGCCGAGACGTGGATGGTCTTCGTGGTGGCCTTCCTGGTCGGGACGCTGGCGGTGGGCTTCGACAGCGGGCTCCAGGCCTGGCTCCCTTCGCTCGTCCCGGCCGAGGAGCTGGTCGGCGTGAACTCGCGCATCCAGCTGATCCGGACCGCAGCGTGGTCGATCGGCCCCCCGCTGGCCGGTTTCCTGGCGAGCGGTCCCGGAGGGTTCGGCGCGGCCTTCGGGATCGATGCCGCCACCTTCCTCGTCTCCGCCGGGTTCGTGCTGGCCCTCAGGGAGATCTCGACACGACCTCATGCGGACCGGGAGCCCTGGTTCCCCGCGTTCCTGGCCGGGCTCCGCTACTTGGCTCGCGAGCCGCGCCTGCGCGCCGCAACCCTGGGGGCCACGGCTGCCAACACCCTGTTCGTCCCGATGGAGGCCCTGCTCGTCCTCTTCGCCACCGAGGCGCTCGGCATCGACGACGGGGCCCTGATCGGCTGGTTCTTCGCCGGGCACTCCCTCCTGGGGGCGTTGGGGGTCGCTGCGGCCCCCCGGATCGCCCGGCGCATCGGGCTGGGGCCCACGTTCGTCGTGGGGCTCCTCCTGCTGGGCGGCGGCTTCCTCGGCCTGACGCTGGCGTCCGATGCGGTGGCCGCCCTTCCCCCGGTCGCCTCAGTGGTGGTGGCCGCACTCCCCGCCGGGGTGTCGGTCGCCGGTGTGTCGCTCACCAACGTGGCGTTCAGCACGCTCCGCCAGCAGATACCCCCTGCCGAGCTGCTCGGCCGTGTGATTGCCGCAACCCGCACCTTCGCGTGGGCGGGGCTCCCAGTGGGAGCCGCCCTCGGAGGAGTGCTCGGGGAGCGGGTCGGCCCTCAGGCCGTCTACATTGCCGCGTCGTTCTCCATCATCACCGTCGGGGCCCTGCTCGCCGGGACGCGGCTGGTTCGGCCGGCCGTCGGTTCCTCCTGATCCGGGTACGCTCGGTCGATCGTGACCCGGAGCCGCCTCATCAGTACCGCGCCCGGGCTCCGCTCGGAGGCGTACGGTGCCGGCGAGTGGGCCCTGTTGGCGGCGATCGCCCTCATGTGGGGATCCTCGTTCCTCTGGATCGCCGAGGGCCTCGAGGCGTTCTCTCCGTTCGTCGTCACCGTTGGACGCCTCAGCTTCGGAGCCATCGCTCTCGGCCTGTTCCCCGCAGCCCGGGCGCACATCCCCCGCAGCGAGTTCCCGGCCGTCGCGGTGCTCGCGGTCGTGTGGATCACGGTTCCCCTCGTCCTGTTCCCGATCGCCCAGCAGTGGGTCGACTCGTCGATCGCCGGCTCGATCAACGGCAGCACTCCCCTGCACGCCGCGGTGATCTCCGCCCTCCTCCTCCGCCGACGGCCGGGACCTCGTCAGATTGCCGGCCTCGTGGTCGGCTTCGCCGGGGTCCTTGCGGTGACCCTTCCGGGAGCCTCAGGTTCTGAAGGGAGCCCTCTCGGCATCGGGCTCCTGGTCTTCTCGTCTTTCCTCTACGGAATCGGGCTGAACCTGCTCGTTCCCCTCGCCCAGCGTCACGGGTCCCTGCCCGTGCTGTGGCGCGTTCAGCTCATCGCCCTCACGCTGACCCTCCCGCTGGGGCTGGGCGGGATCGGCGGGTCGCAGTGGGCGTGGTCGTCGGCGGCGGCCGTGATCGTGCTGGGCGTCTTCAGCACCGGCGTGGCCTTCGTCGCCATGGCGGCGCTGTCGGTGCGCGTCGGGGCGACTCGATCCTCGGTGGCGATCTACTTCCTGCCGATCGTCGCGATGGTCCTCGGGATCACGCTTCGCGGCGAGCAGGTTCCCTGGGTCGCCGTCGCAGGGACGGGCCTCGTGGTGATCGGCGCGTGGCTGGTGACGCGCAGGGAACGCTGACGCGTCCCGGGCCGGCGCCGGCGATCTCAGCGATGCCCTTCCCAGCACTCGACCCCGTCGGGTCCGACGGTCGCGGCGTGCCACGTCCCTGCCGGCAGGTCGAGACGGTCCCCCGGGCCGAGCACCAGGTCGCCGGAATCGGTGTGGAATGTGATCGAACCCCGAACGCACACGAGCACCTTCTCCGTCTCGTGCCGATGCCGGGCGTACCACACGCCGGGAGCGTT
>CAYXHU010000415.1:0-2440 GCA_964464675.1 uncultured Acidimicrobiia bacterium | reverse complement strand
AGCCCGGCGACGGGATGGAGCAGGAGCGCAACCCCCGCCAGCAGCACCGCGTACATCACGATCTGGTCGGCGGTCGCCCGCGCCCCGGCCACCACCGGGAGCATCGGCACGCCGGCCCGCCGGTAGTCCTCTTCGAACCGGATGGCCAAGGCCCAGAAATGCGGCGGAGTCCAGTAGAAGACGATGGCGAAGAGCACCCACGCGGCCGGGGCGACCTCGCCGGTCACCGCGGCCCAGCCGACGAGCACCGGCACCGCCCCCGCGGCGCCTCCGATCACGATGTTCTGGGAGGTCCTGCGCTTCAGGTAGAGGGAGTACACGGCCACGTAGAAGGCCAGAGCCCCGGTCGCCAGGGCGGCCGACGCCAGGTTCACGAACACGGCGAGCCACACGAAGCCGGCGACGCCGAGCGTGCCTCCCACGACCAGGGCATCGATCGGACCGACTCGATGTGCCGGGAGGGGCCGGTGGCGGGTCCTGCGCATGTGGGCGTCGATGTCCCGGTCGACGAAGTTGTTGATGGCGTTGGCGCCCCCGGCGGACAGCGTCCCGCCGATGAGGGTGGCGGCGACCAGCCAGGTGCCCGGCCACCCGTCTGCGGCCAGGATCATGGCGGGGACGGTGGTCACCAGGAGCAGCTCGATGATGCGGGGCTTCGTGAGTGCCACCCAGCCGCGCACCCGTTCCCCGAAGGCGGCCGGGGCTCCTCGCGGGTCGGTGAGGACCACCTCGGTCATGCGGCGACCACCTCCGGGGCGCGCTCGGCCGGAGCGGCGAGCGTCTTCTGGGAGTACAGGACGAACGCGACCCACATGAGATCGGCCAGCAGCAGGTGCACCACCTGCATCCACACCGGGGCGAGGAGCGCGACGTTGACGAAGCCGGCGGCCACCTGGACGAACACCAGTCCTTCCAGCGCCGTGCCCAGCCGCCGCCCCACCTCGCCGGCAACCGGGAGGGTGCGAGCCATGAACACGAGTACCGCGCCGGTGGCGATCGCCACGATTGGGTGGATCCAGCGCAGTCGAACCAGGAACGTGCCGGTGAAGTCGTCCCTGATGCCGGAGAGCACGTTCTCGGCCGGGAACAGCGTGTCGCCGAGCGCGGTGATCGCACCGGCCGCGCCGGTGAACAGGAGCCCGATCGCGGCGATGGCGACGAGCCTGCGGTGGAACGGCGAGAACGGTCGGCGGGCCAGCACTCCGCCGCTCAGCGTCCAGGCGGTGAGTGCCAGGGCGGCGAGCAGCAAGAACGTGTTCACGAGGTGCACCGAGATCGAGACTGCCCGGCCGGTCGACGCGTCGTCCCCGACCCACCCGAAGAGCACCAGCGCAGCCCCGATGAGGGCCTCGACGACGATGAGCACCGCGGCGGCACCCGAGAAGCGGCGGGCCGGATCGCCGGCCGGGCGGGTTCGCCACACCCACACGGCTAGCGAGAACACGAAGATGAGCGCCAGGCCGCTGGTGGTCCGGTGGGTGAACTCGATGGCCGTCTCGGCGGCCCCGGTGAGGGGGACGAGGTCGCCCTGACAGGTCGGCCAGTCCGAGCCGCATCCGGCGCCGGAGCCGGTGGCGCGCACCACGGCCCCGAACAGCACGACGGCGATCGAGTAGGCGAGGACGAACCAGGAGAACCGGGTCAGCCGGGAGGCGGGCACAACACTCCTCGGATCGGGCGGTTCAGGCTACCCGGACGGCGCGGCCACCGGAGAAAGACCCGGCTGCAGGTCGGGCCCGATCGATAATGCCGATGTGCTGCGCCTCTTCACCAAGGATCCCTCCGGAGGGGTCGTCGAACGGACCTTGCAGGCGGCCGATGAGATGCCCGTCACGGGATGGCGCTGGCTCGACGTGGCGGAACCGACCACGGACGAGATCTTCTCGGTGAGCCGGACACTCGGTCTGGACGCCCTCGTGGTGGAGGACATCGTCGAGCCCACCCTCGCTCCGAAACTCGACGATCACGGCGATTTCGTCTTCGTCGTCATGCACGAAGTCGGCCTCGACGACCACCGGCTGACCACCCACGAACTCGACGCGGTCCTGTTCCCGGAGCTGATGGTGACCTTCCACACAGAGCACCTCCCGGCTCTCGAATGGGTCGCTTCGACGGCGGCCGGTATGCCGCTGATGGCCGAGGGAGGGCCGGACCGGATGCTGGCCAGGCTCGCCGAGGCGGTGATCCGGAGGTACCTGCCCATCGTCGATGAGATGGAGGAGCGCGCCGAGGACCTCGAGGAGCGAGCGATCATGGCCGATCCGTCCGTGGTCTCCGAGGTCCTGGCGTTGCGCCGGGACGCCGTCACATTGCGCCGCGTGCTGGCGCCTCAGCGCGACGCCGCTGCGGAGATCTCCCGCGCCGACCATCGTGTGATCACCGACCGGGCTCGCCGACGATTCGCCGACGTCGTCGACACGGCGGCAACCGCCGCCGACTC
>CAYXHU010000414.1:0-2460 GCA_964464675.1 uncultured Acidimicrobiia bacterium | reverse complement strand
CGGAGAGGACATCACCCACGGTCTCCCGCGCGTGGTCGAGCTGTTCGAGGCCCGCACCCCGAAGGGCAAGGCGCTCCTCAGCGAGGACGGCGGCACCGTGTCGCTGGTCGAGGACGAGGCCGGCCGCCGCATCGTCGTCGCCAGCAAGGACGAGGAGCAGGAGTACCCACTGGCCCGATTCGCCCGTCTCCGGGTGCGCGACGGCCAGCAGATCGAGCCGGGAACCCAGCTCACCGAGGGCCCGCTCGATCCGAAGGAAGTGCTCGAGATCCAAGGTGTCCGTGCCGCGCAGCAGTACCTGGTCGATCAGGTCCAGGAGGTGTACCGCAGCCAGGGCGTGGACATCCACGACAAGCACATCGAGATGATCGTGCGCCAGATGCTGCGCAAGGTCCGGGTGGTCAACACCGGCGACTCGTCCTACCTCCCGGCCGAACTGGTCGACGACAGGGAGTTCCTCGAGACCAACCGCCAGTTGGTCCAGGACGGCAAGCAGCCGGCCGAAGGCCGCCCCGAGCTGATGGGCATCACCAAGGCCTCTCTGGCCACGGAGTCGTGGCTGTCGGCCGCCTCCTTCCAGGAGACCACCAGGGTGCTCACCGAGGCGGCGCTCCAGGGACGGTCCGACTTCCTGCGGGGCCTCAAGGAGAACGTGATCATCGGCAAGCTGATCCCGGCCGGCACCGGGGCGGACCGCTACCAGGCGGTGCAGCCCTCGCTCCCCGGAGCCACCGTGGTGAGCGCGCTGGAGTTCTTCGGCGAGGCCGCGCCGGAACGGGACGAGGAGGCTCTGCCGGCGGATCCCGCCGAGTGGCTCGCCTCCCTCGGCGCTCAGGAGGCCGAGGCTGCCCCGGAGGGTGGCGACGACGAGTGAGTGAGGCGTCCGGGCGTGCGCATGTGGCGCCCGCCCGGACCGCACCGCGGCTTTGACCCTGTTCCACGGCCGCGCCTATACTCCTCGGCCGTGGTCTTGAACCCGATTCCCTTCCGCTGAGAAGGGCCGTCCGGCTGTGACCCAAGCCGGGCTCTACGCCTGAGCAGAAGGGTGATCACACGGGTCGGCGAATCGCCCGGGAACGGGCCGAGGAGCCGGCCTTCGCATGTGCAGCGCACCATGCTCCACCAGGGCGCGCTGTGCCGACAACGCGAGAGAGAGACGAGGCACGAGTGCCGACGATTCAGCAACTGGTCCGCCAGGGCCGGACGCCAAAGGCGAAGAAGGAGAAGACGCCGGGTTTGGGCGGGGCCCCGCAACGGCGCGGGGTGTGCACGCGCGTGTACACGGTGACCCCCAAGAAGCCGAATTCGGCACTGCGCAAGGTTTGTCGTGTCCGTCTCAGCTCCGGGATCGAGGTCACGGCGTACATCCCCGGCGAGGGTCACAACCTCCAGGAACACTCCATCGTGCTGGTCCGCGGCGGCCGTGTGAAGGACCTGCCGGGAATCCGGTACAAGGTGATCCGCGGCACGCTCGACGCCGCCGGCGTCACGGAACGGCGTCAGGCGCGTTCCCGCTACGGATCGAAGAAGGAGTCCTGATGCGACGCGCTCCCGCCGAGATCCGAGAGATCGCACCCGACCCGGTGTACCACAGCGTGCTCGTCAGCCAGATCATCAACAAGGTGCTCTGGAAGGGCAAGAAGAACGGGGCGCGGCACATCGTCTACGGCGCCCTCGAGATCGTCGAGCGGCGCACCGGCTCCGACCCGGTGCAGGTGCTCAAGAAGGCGATCGACAACATCAGGCCGCAGGTCGAGGTTCGCTCCCGCCGGGTCGGTGGCTCCTCGTACCAGGTCCCCGTCGAGGTGCGGCCGCGCCGGGCCAACACGCTGGCGGTCCGCTGGCTGGTCAACTACTCGCGGCAGCGCCGCGAGCACACCAGCGCCGAGCGCCTCGCCAACGAGATCCTCGATGCCTCGAACCGCACCGGCTCCGCCGTGAAGCGCCGCGAAGACGTCCACAAGATGGCGGAGTCCAACAAGGCCTTCGCCCACTACCGCTGGTAACACCACCATGTCGAGCGCCCGCGACTCTCTCACCCACCTGCGCCAGTACCCGCTGAGCCGGACTCGGAACATCGGGATCATGGCGCATATCGACGCGGGCAAGACCACGACGACCGAGCGCATCCTCTTCTACACGGGTCGTACTTACAAGATGGGTGAGGTCCACGAGGGCGCCGCCGTCATGGACTGGATGGAGCAGGAGCAGGAGCGGGGCATCACGATCACCTCGGCCGCCACCACCTGCTTCTGGAAGGACACCTGGATCAACATCATCGACACCCCGGGCCACGTCGATTTCACCGTCGAGGTGGAGCGTGCCCTTCGGGTGCTCGACGGGGCCGTCGCCGTGTTCGACGCCGTAGCCGGTGTCGAGCCTCAGTCCGAGACCGTGTGGCGGCAAGCCGACCGCTACCGGGTGCCCCGGATTGCCTACATCAACAAGCTGGATCGCATC
>CAYXHU010000413.1:0-2468 GCA_964464675.1 uncultured Acidimicrobiia bacterium | reverse complement strand
GGGGGCACCTGGAAGTGCAGGCCGCGCACCGTCCCCGAAGCGGCGGACATCGAGTGGTTGTCCTGGACGAAGGCGAGTCCGGGGATCCAGGTGTCCCGGAACACTTCGGAGAAGAACCCCCGTTCGTCACCGAACCTGGGGACGCGCAGGATCAGGACGCCTGGGATCTCGGTGGGAACGACCTCCATGCGGCCTCAGGATATGTCGTCGTCGTCGTCGGTTGCGGCGCGCTTGCCGGCCCCGGCCGGCTTGTCCGGCACCCCAACGTGCTTGCGGTACTCGGAAATGATCTCGGGCGGCGTCCCGGTGGCTCGGATTCTGCCCTCGTCGAGCCAGGCGATCCGGTCGCAGAACTGCCGCATGCGGGCCATGGCGTGCGACACGATCACGATCGTGCCGGCGTTCTCGAGCATCCCTGCCATGGTCTCTTGGCTCTTGGCCTTGAAGGCCTCGTCCCCCACCGCGAACAGCTCGTCGAGCAGCAGGATGTCGGGGTGCGTCTGCATGGCGACCGCAAACGCGAGCCGGGCGTACATGCCCGATGAGTAGGTGGCCACCGGGCGATCGATCGCGCTGCCCAGATCCGCGTAGTCGACCACCTCGTCGAACGCCGCGTCGATCTCGGATTTGCGCAGGCCCGCCGCCAGCCCACCGAGGTAGACGTTGCGCCGCCCGGAAAGCTGCCGGTTGAAACCGACGCCGAGCGCCAGGAGCAGCGGGTTGGACCCGAACACGTCCACCGATCCCTCGTCGGGGGGAAGCGCCCCCGACAAGACCCGCAGCAGGGTGCTCTTGCCGGCCCCGTTCGACCCGATGATGCCGAGTGCTTCGCCCCGGACGACCTCCAGGTCGACCCCGTCGAGGGCCCGCACCGGTTCGACCACCCGGCGACGCCGCATCCGGAGCGCAGAACGAAGCGTGGGCTTGCGATCCACGTAGGGGCGGAAGACCACCGAGACGCCTCGGGCGACCAGGGCGGGGCCGTTCGGCGAGGTCACAGGTACCTCACCAGCCGGTGCTCGTTGCGGATGAACACGACCACGCCGACCACGAACAGCGCTACCGACCAGGCGATCGTCCCCCACACGTGGTAGGGCTCGAGCGGGTCCCCGATGGTGGCGTGGCGGTACCAGCCGAGGATCGCCACCATCGGGTTGGCGGTGATGATCCGCTGGGCGACCTCGGGGAGCGAGGAGCCCTCGAGCCGGGCGCCGATGTCGAAGATCACCGGCGACAGGTACAGCCAGATCCGGGTGGCGTAGGGCAGCAGGTTGTTGATGTCGCGGAACGGGATGATGAGCAGCGCCACGAGCAGCGTGATGCCCAGGTTGAAGAGCACCTGGAAGAAGATCACCACCGGCAGCCACAGAGCCGTGGTGGTCGGCAGCCCGGCCCCGGTGAGCCCGGCGATCACGAACAACGGGATCAGCGAGGCGAGGAACCCGGCACCCTCCTCGATCACGGCCGCAATCGGGAGCAACACCCTCGGGAACCGTTGCGTCGACACGAGCACCGAGTTGGAGATGATCGCCTGCGCCCCGGCCGACATCACTCCCCTCGTGAAGTAGAAGCCGAACAGCCCGGTGAGGAGCCATCCGATGTTGTCGCCCCGCGGGGTCTGCAAGATCAGCCCGAACACGAGGTAGAACACCATCCCCAGCATGAGCGGACTCAGCACCCACCAGAGCAGGCCGAGCGCGGTCGCAGAATGGCGCGCCTGGATGTTCCCCATGGCCATGTACCAGGCGAATTCGCGCCGCCGCCACAGCTCGGCGAGATAGCCGGTGCGGCGGGGACGGGCGGGAGCGGTCACCGACCCGGTGGACACGGCGGCGATTGTACCGACGGGGCGGTCCGCCTCCGCCCCGTCGCTGTGGCTTCGCTGAGGGACCTGCCGCAGATCATCCGAACTCGATGCCCTGGGCGAGCGGCAACTCGGTGCCCCAGTTGATGGTGTTGGTCTGGCGGCGCATGTACGCCTTCCAAGCGTCGGAGCCCGCCTCCCGGCCCCCACCGGTCTCTTTCTCACCCCCGAAGGCCCCGCCGATCTCCGCCCCGGAGGTGCCGATGTTGACGTTGGCGATGCCGCAATCGGAACCCTCGTGCGAGAGGAAGGTCTCGGCAGAGCGCAGGCCGTCCGTGAACACCGAAGACGACAGACCCTGGCGGACGCCGTTCTGGATGGCGATCGCATCCGCCAGATCCCGAGCTTCGATCAGGTACAGGATGGGTGCGAAGGTCTCCTCCTGGACGATCTCCGCGTCGGCCCCGATCTCGACGACGGTCGGCTCGACGAACCATCCCCCGAGGCCGGTGTCGACCCGATTGCCTCCGGTGAGGATCGTGCCGCCCTGGCGAACCGCTATGTCCAGGGCGGTCATCATCGTGTGGACGGCCTGCTCGTCGATCAGTGGCCCCATGAGGGTGTCGGGATCGAGCGGATCGCCGATGCGCACCTGCCGGTAGGC
>CAYXHU010000412.1:1509-2469 GCA_964464675.1 uncultured Acidimicrobiia bacterium | reverse complement strand
GAGATGATCTCGGACTCGGCGAACACCGTGCACGTGGACGAGATCGGTTCCTCGACGTCCGTCGCCAGCGCTCGTGCCCCGAGATCGTCGACGGCGATGCCGAGGCGGGCTGCGGTGTGCTCGAGGAAGCGGCCGGTGCCGGCGGCGCACTTGTCGTTCATGGCGAAATCCACCGGCTTCCCGTCGTCGGAGATCCGGATCGCCTTGGCATCCTGCCCGCCGATGTCTACCAGGGTGCCGCCGTGCCCCAGCGCCCGGAAGACCCCTCGGGCGTGGCAGGTGATCTCGGTGACCCTGCGGGCGGCATCGCGGACCAACCGTCGCCCGTATCCGGTGGCGACCACCGGCACGGCTCCCGCTGTGTGGAGGTCCCGTTCGAGCGCCCCGATCAGCTCGGCGGCTTGTTCCTCGAGCCGGGGCCGGGTCGGTTCCAGCCGCGAGGCGACCATCCCGCCGCCGGCGTCCACGGCAACCGCCTTGGCGGTGGTCGACCCGGCATCGATCCCGACGGCTGCCACAGCGTTCATCCCGCCATCATCTCCACGAACGCCTCCAGCCGGCCGGTCGCCTGTTCTTCGGAGAAGGATCGGGGGTCATTGTGGTCGGCCTCGAGCAGCAGCGCCGGCACACCCACCTGGTTGACGAGGCCTTCGCGCTGATCGATCTGTCCCAGCGAGTACGGCTTGCAGGAGCGGTCCGAGTGGAGGATCACGCCGTCCGCGCCGTACTCGCCCACCATGCGGCGCATTGCCGCCAGCTTCTGCCCGGCGGAACGGTTCAGGATGGGGTGGAGGTAGACCCGTGCCATCGAGCCGAACGGGTCCGACGGGTCCATCAGCGGAGCGAGCTCCCCCCAGGCGTGGGCGTAGGTCGAGGCCACCACGTTGACACCGCGGGCGGCGAGCCACTTCGACAGGGGCCCGAGCCGATACCAGATCGGCAGGTTGTCCCACAGCACCC
>CAYXHU010000412.1:0-1499 GCA_964464675.1 uncultured Acidimicrobiia bacterium | reverse complement strand
CCGGTCCACCTCAGCGAGCAGATCCCGATAGAAGATGGTCGTGGGCCTCTCGCCGCGCAGGTCCACGATCGGGCCCAGCAGGGTGAACGAGTCGAACGCAGTGAGCGGCGAGGGGCGGTGACGAGCCCGCTCGAGGATCTCCAGCCAGGTCTCGCTGGCTTCCTTGGCCCGAATCACGACCTCGCCGAGCTCCTGTTCCGAGAATGCCCGTCCTGCAACGCGCTCGGCGGCGGGCACGATCTCCTCCAACTGGCGGCGGACGTACGCCACCTGATGGGGCAGGGCCGTCTCGTCGTACTGGAACGGCGTGTCCACCAGGACCAGGGGGCAATCGAACCGATCGGCCAGCACCCGGTACCAATACAGCACGGTCTGGCAGATGTTGGTGCAGCACAGGAGGAGGTCGGGACGGGGCAGCCTCCCCACCGGGGTCTCGCCGGAGAGGACCGACCCGATGTCGGTTCGGGCATACGAGCAGATGTCCCGCGAGTAGCCGGCGTCCTCGGCGACCTCGCACAGGTGCTGGGCCCGGCGGCGCGCCCCGCAGAGGGCAGCATGGTTCTCCGGGTAGACGACGAAGTATCCGAGGCTGGTGAGGATCTCGGTTGGGGCCCCGCTGGTGACCCAGGCCACCGGGCGTACCCCTTCGACGTGGCGGCCCTCCAGGTAGTGGGCCGCCATCATCTCCTTCATGCGGGCGATGCCGCGCAGCGGCGGCGCAAGCGGACGGTCGAGGTCGTCCCGGCGCCGGTCGATGCGGCGCTCGTCGCGTATCCGCTGCAGACGCAGGCCGGCCTTCCCGGCGAGTCGGTATCCGACCAGGTGCCCCAGCCGGCTCATGCCAGGGTCTCCACGAAGGCCTCCAGGCGGGTGAGGGTCTGCTGGGTGAGGCCTCCGTTCAACTCCACCTCGAGGTGCAGCAACGGGAACCCGGCTTCGCCGAGATGACGCCGCAGAAGTGGCACGTCGAAGAGCTCCGGCTCGCAGAACTTGGGGTCGTAGACCACCAATCCCCGTGCACCGGCGGTCTCCATCTGCCCTTGCAGGTACGCCGCTCGCGCTGCGATGGGATCACCTCGGGTGGGGTCGGGTGGTCCGCTCAGCATTCGGGCGGCGAGGCGCTCGAAGGGGTCGTCGGCCTCTTCCGGCGGATAGATGCGGCGGGTCCCGCCGGCGAGGTCGTCGGCAACCACCCGTGCTCCCATGGCGGCCAGATGGTCGAAGAGGTCGAACGGTTCGGCGACGATGCCCGACAGCATCAATCCCACCCCCTCGGGCGGATCCCCGTCGGGCAGCGAGTCCGTCGAGGCGACGAAATCCTCGGAGGGCAGGAACTCGCGCGATCGAATCACGGTGTAGAACTCGCGGTCGGTGATGGCGAGGTGGTGGCGTCGCCGGTAGAGGTCGGTGAGAGCGCGGTCTGCCGCGTCCTCTGCGGCAAAGGCCCCGGCCCAGGCGGCCTCGTCGGGCGTCTGCCCCGAGATGGCGGAGAGTGCGGC
>CAYXHU010000411.1:0-2496 GCA_964464675.1 uncultured Acidimicrobiia bacterium | reverse complement strand
TCCGCATCGGATCGATTGAATCGAGCAGGCAACAGCGATCTTCATCGCCGCCGAGCGTACCTCCCGGTGTGTCGCACCCAATGGGTACGTTCGGCGAGATGCTGTGTGTGTGCTGCGGGGTCGCTCGAGCCGGGCGCGGCACCTGCTGCCACGGCTGTCGCCTCGAACTGGTTCCCGGTGGTGAGCTGTGGCTGGCGGGCGGGCTGATCGTGCATGCCGCATTCCGCCACGACGGCTCGGCGCGACGTCTCGTCCATCGGCTCAAATACGAGGCGTTCCCGGCTGCGGCCCTCCCGTTGGCGGCCGCCATGGCGCCCGGTGCCTGTCATGGCTCCGTGCTCGTCCCGGTCCCGCGGGTGATCGCCCGGCACTGGAAGCACGGAATCGACCCGGCCCGCGAGCTCGCCGCCGCGGTGTCACGGCTCACCGGGATCCCCGTGCTGGGCGCGCTCGTCCCCGGCTGGTGGCACGCGGCCCGAGCCGGACCGGGCGGCAAGCACCGGGGTGAGCCACGGTTCCGGGCGATCCGGGCGGTTCCCGGCCGCTGGGTGCTGATCGACGACGTGCTCACCACCGGAACGACGCTGCGCGCCGCCTCGCAGGCGCTGGAGGGGACGGGCAGGGCCGTGGTTGCCACCGTGGCTCAGGCCGGCCCGGGGCGACGTCGGTAGTATTGGCCGAGAGGCCCCGAGACGGGGTACCCCGGCACGGGAGTGTGCGTGTCACGGGTTGACCGCAGTCGGAAGATCCCGAGGCCTCGAACCCCTGCCCACGAGACCGTCGTCGGCCCGCGCCCGGGCCGAGAAAGGAGACCCCGGTGGAGGTGCTCATCCACGGCAACCGCATGACGGTCGGAGACGAACTGCGATCGCTCACCGAGGAGAAGCTCGAACGGGCGGTGCGCGTGTTCGACGACGTCCAGTATGTGGACGTCGAGTTCTCCAAGGAGCAGAACCCGCGCATCTCCGAGGAGCGCTACCGGGTGGAGGTCACCGCGCAGGTGGCCGGCAACGTGGTCAGGGTCGAAGCGGCCGGATTCGACGACCGGGCCGCTCTGGACGTCGCAGTCGACAAATACGAGCGCCAGTTGCGGAGGCTCAAGCAGCGCCTCATCGACCGGAGCCGGCGCAGTTCCGAGAAACACCTCAATGCCCCTTCGGGCGGCGTCGAAGAACACAGCGACACGGCCGAGTTGCGGATCGACCGAGTGAAGCAGTTCGCCGTGAAGCCCATGTCGCCCGAGGAGGCAGCCCTTCAGATGGAACTGCTTGGACACAGTTTCTATCTGTTCCTCAACGCCGAGACCGAGCGCTACAGCGTGCTGTACCGCCGGCGCGGGGGGTCTCTGGGGCTGATCGAGCCCCAGTGACCCGCGTTCTGGTCGTCGACGACGTCGACCTGTTTCGGACGGGTCTGGGCGCCGCGCTGTCCCAGGCGGGATTCGAGGTGTGCGGCGAGGCGCGCGACGGGGAGGGCGCCGTGGCCGAGGCCGAGAGGCTGCAGCCCGACGTGGTCGTGCTCGACATCCTCATGCCGGGGCTCTCGGGCCTCGACGTGCTCGAGAAGATCCTGGCGGTGTCCACCGGGAGCCGCGTCGTCATGCTCACCGGGAGCGAGTCTCCCGAGGACCTCCTCGAGTGCATCAAGGGCGGGGCACGCGGCTACCTCGTCAAGGACGCTCCCTTCGAAGACCTGGCGCGGGCCATCCGGGACGTCGTCGAAGGGGGCGCAGCGATCTCGGCCCGAATGGCCGGCAAGCTCCTCGACGTGCTCCGCCAGATGCTCCGTCATCGGGAGTTCTCGACGCCGCGGCAGCCCGAGCTGACTGGCCGCGAGATCGAAGTCCTCCACCACGTCGCCCGCGGGATGACGTCCAAGGAGATCGGCCAGGTCCTCTACATCTCCGAGAACACGGTCAAGAACCACGTTCGCAACATCCTGGACAAGCTCGGTCTGCACAGCCGCAACGAAGCCGTGCTCTACGCGCTGCGCGAGCATCTGATCGAGATCTGACCATGGATCTCACCGACCCCGTCACCCGGCCCACCGCCCTCACCGAGGTGCCGCACGAGGAGGCTCCGGCTCTCCCCGACCGGTCCGGGGAGAGCGATCCTGGGTGGCCCGACGAGGTCCCCAGGCATGCCATCGCGATGCTGCGCGAGCTGCTCGCCTCCGAGCACACCCCCATCGGCGACCTCCTGGAGACCTGGGTGGCCGACGTCGCGGAATCGGTCCGGGCCGGGGAGTTCCGGGTGGCGGCCGCCTGGCTGAACGCGGTGCTCGTCGATCCCCAGTACCCGCCCTCATGGTCCGAGCAGGTGGGGGCGGCATTCGAGACGTTGTCGCGGCCCGAGGTCCTCGACGACCTGCTGGTGCGCCTCGCCGGATCCCAGCCTGCGGTCGGGGGACCGGAACTCGTCGCTGCCTGGGGACGGCCGCTCGTCGACTACATGATCGATCTCATGGTGCTCGACGACCCTCCGGTCGGCCGGCGGC
>CAYXHU010000410.1:0-2503 GCA_964464675.1 uncultured Acidimicrobiia bacterium | reverse complement strand
GCCCGGCACGCCGTGTTCCCAGACGCTAGGGTGCCGGTCAATGAACGCCGGAGGTTCATGCTCAGACCGGAACGCCGTCCCTTGGGCGGCGTTTTCTCTTGGGGAGGGTACATGCAGCAACTGACCGTCGAACGCAAGGTGGTGCTGGGCTTCCAGCACACCGTTGCGATGTTCGGCGCCACGATCCTCGTACCGCTGATCACGGGCCTCGACCCGTCGGTGGCCCTGATCTCGGCAGGTATCGGCACCCTGCTGTTCCATCTGGTGACGAAGATGATGGTCCCGGTGTTCCTGGGATCGTCGTTCGCCTTCATCCCGCCGATCCTGGCCGCCGCCGGCCAGGGAGCGACGTGGGGCGAGATCGGCATCGGCATCGCCGCCGCCGGCGCGATGTACTTGATCATGGCGGGCATCGTGGCTTTGATCGGCCCCGGGTTCATCCGCAGGCTGTTCCCGCCGATCGTGACCGGCCCGGTGATCGCGGTGATCGGGATCACGCTGGCGCCCGTGGCGATCAGTCAGGCCGAGTCCGACTGGTGGGTGGCCGTGGTGACGCTGCTGGCGGTGATCGCCGCAGCGATCTACTTCCGCGGCCTGTTCCAGATGCTTCCGATCCTGACCGGGTTCATCGTCGGACTCCTGTTCGCGTGGATCTTCGGAGCGATCGGGTGGGTGAACGAGGTGGATTGGACGCCGCTGGGAGATGCCGAGTGGGCAGCGTGGCCCAACTTCATCACCGGCGACTTGTCGTTCAACTGGGACATCGTGCTCCTCATCGCTCCGGTGGCCTTCGTGACGATGATCGAGCACGTCGGCGACATCCTCGCCAACGGCCGGGTGGTCGGGAAGGACTTCTTCGCGGAGCCGGGCGTGCACCGCACGCTCACCGGCGACGGCATCGCCACGATGTTCGCCGGGTTCGTGGGCGGGCCCCCGAACACGACCTACTCGGAGAACACCGGGGTGCTGGCAGTCACCCGGGTCTACGACCCGATGGTGCTGCGGATCGGCGCCGTGTTCGCCATCCTGCTCGGGTTCATCCCGAAGTTCGGCGGGCTGCTCCGTAGCGTGCCGGTCTCGGTGCTCGGCGGGCTGTCGATCGTGCTGTTCGGCATGATCGCCTCGGTGGGCCTGAGGACCCTCGTCGAGGGCAGGGTGGACTTCACCAGGTCGCGCAACATGATCGTGGCCGCTTTGATCCTGGTCTTCGGCCTGGGTGTGAGCGGGCTCTCTTCGCCGCTGTCGATCACGTTCGGCGACACGACGATCGAGATCTCCGGCCTGGCGCTCGCCGCGGTCGTCGGCGTGGCCGCCAACCTCATCCTTCCGAGGGGCGAAGGCGACGAGTAGTACCTGGGGAGCGGGCGGGGTGGGCCCCGTCCGCAGGACCGATCCGAAGAGGGAAGGGGCCCCATATAGGGGCCCCTTCCCCGCGTTCGGGCGACGCGGCCGGCGGGGGGTCGCAGGAATCGGCATCCAAGCAGGCCATCGGTTTCGTACTAAATATGACAACCGATCCACCGAAAGGACCCCACGATGTTGCGCACCCTGAAGATCACCGCGGTGATCGCCGCGCTGGCGCTCGTCGTCGCCGCCTGCGGCGACGACGACGCCGAGACCACGACCACCACGGCGGCCCCGCTCCAGGACATCGTCGACACGGCCGTCGCCGCCGGGTCGTTCACCACGCTGGCGACCGCGCTCGAGGCCGCCGACCTGGTCGGCACGCTCAAGAGCGAGGGCCCGTTCACCGTCTTCGCTCCGACCGATGAGGCCTTCGCCGCACTGCCCGAGGGCACGCTCGATGCGCTGCTGGCCGACATCCCGACCCTCACCGACATCCTCCTCTACCACGTCGTCCCCGGCAAGGTGATGGCCGCCGACGTCGTCGGCCTCGAGAGCGCCACCACCGTCCAGGGCTCGGACCTGGCGATCACGGTGGACGGCGACACCGTCTCCATCGGGGACGCGACCGTCGTGACGACCGACGTGGAGGCCTCCAACGGCGTCATCCACGTGATCGACACCGTGCTCATCCCGTAGTTCGCGCTTCCTGCGATCCGTGAAGGGGAGGGCTCAGCTCTCCCCTTCACGCATCATCGGCCGGCCAAGGTGACCGCGGCCCGCCACCCGATCAGGAAGAGCGACAGGAAGAGCGCGGCGACCACGACGAACGCCGGAGCGGTGCCGTCTCCGAAGGCGAATCTGCGGAGCAGCATCCCCCCGGCGAGTGTGACCGACGTGACGACGACCCCGGTGGTGAGCCCGGCCGGGTCCCGCCAAGCGCGGGCTGCACCCCAGCCGGCCGCCAGGGCGATCAGGAACGGGGCAGCGGTCGCCAGCACGGTCCCGCTCTGTTCGTCGTGGGCGTCACGGCCGACGGCCACGAACAGCAGCACGAAGGCTGGGTCGAGGGCGAGCAGCAGCCGCCTCACGGTCCGGGCGGAGCCAACAGGCGAGCGTAGGCACGGCCCAGCTCCACGTAGTGGTCCACGCCCTCGGC
>CAYXHU010000409.1:0-2513 GCA_964464675.1 uncultured Acidimicrobiia bacterium | reverse complement strand
GCCATCAGGTGGGCGTCGCTCGGCCTTCCCGGGACCGAGGAACGGCTGGCATCGGAACGGGCGAGGGATGCGACCGACCGGGGCGATCGGGCGATGGCCGCCGCCGAGGCGGCGCGCCCCGATCCCGTCGTGAAAGACGAGGTGTGGGCCCGCGTCCACGAGGGAGGGTACTCATCGTTGCGCATGGCGATCTCGGCGATGGACGCCTTCTGGCAGCGGAGCCAGCGGGCCATCCTGGAACCGTTCGTCCCCCGGTTCTTCTCGACCCTCCCGGACGTGTTCGCCGAGTGGGAGCACGAGGCGGCCCGCGCCTACTTCACCCATCTCTTCCCGTGGCACCGGATCGAGCAGTCCACCCGGGATATGGTGAACGGCCTGGAGGAGCGGGACGACATAGGGCCCGTGCTGAAGAGACTGCTCGTCGAGGCCGGCGACGACCTCGATCGAGCGCTGGCGTGTCGGGCCCTGGCTGCTTCGGCCGGGAGCTCCTCAGCCGCAGACGTCGTCGAGTGACCCGACCCCGATCGTCTCCATCGCCTCGTCGAGCGGCAGCTCGAGGGCGGCGCGCACCGTGTTCCGCACGAGCTCGGGGTTGCCGATGTAGGTGAGCCCGGTTCCCGACAGTTCGGGCGCGGCCGGGACGAAGCGCACCGAGACCGTGGCTCTGGTGTCGACACGATCGAGCAGCGACACGAGGTCGGGCCATTCCGACACCGGGATGTCGGTGACCAGCGAACCGGTCAGCACGTCGACCAGCTCGGGGAGGCGGCGGAGCAAGGTCACGGTATCGGCGCGGTCCGCGGCGGCTTCGACCACGCAGCGCTGCCGGTCCATGCGGTGATAGTCGTCGGTCTCCTGGCGGGCGCGGGCGTACGCGAGCGCCAGGCGTCCGTCCATGTGCTGCATGCCCGGGCGAATCTCGATGTCCGAGATCGAGCCGTCCGGATGCACGTGTCCCGGGTCGTTGACCGCGACCCGGACGTTGATGTCGATGCCGCCGAGGACATCGACGGCTCGTTCGAAGCCCAGCAGGTCGATGAGGGCATAGTCGTCGATGCTCATGCCCAGGAGCTCCTCGAGTGCGGGGAGGAGCGCCGCAGCTCCGGGATTGGGCGAGTCCGGGAACAACTCGGGGTGGCCGAGCCCAAACCCGTAGAGGGAGTTGATGATGTCCCGGTAGCAGCTGCACTCGGGGTCTGCGGCCGGATGGCCCTCCGGCAGCACGGCGTCCTGCCAGTTGCGGGGCACGGAGAACAGCGCGGCTCTCCCGCTTACCGCGTCGAGGGCGGCGACGATGATCGTGTCGGTGCGCACTCCCCACCGTCCCGGGCCCGAGTCGCCGCCGAGCAGCGCCACGACGTACCAGTCGGGTGGAGGGGGCGGGGTCGTGGTCGTCGGGGTAGTGGTGGTCGGGGTAGTGGTGGTCGGGGTAGTGGTGGTCGGTGGGGTGATCGTGGTCGGGGTGGTAGTCGTGGTCGTCGGGGTGGTCGTGGTCGCGGTGGCCGGCGAGGTGGTGGTCGGCGAGGTGGTGGTCGGCAGCGAGGGCGCCGTCCGGTCGACCGAGAAGTCGAAGGTCAACAGGTCGTGGAGCGCCAGCCCGCGCCGGGCCATCCAGACGTGCGGCAGGGCGAGCACGAGCACCAGCACGAGGGCGAGCGATACCGTGCCCACCGTTCCGGCGGCGCCCGCCCGGCCGGGTTCGGCCTCGTTCGTCAGGTGCCACGCGTCGACGATCGCCCACACGTGGAAGACGACGACCACCGCCTGCGCGGTGAGGAGCACGAGAATGAGGCGCGGGCTGTCGAAGAACGGCTCGGTCAGCCGGACCAGGGCATCCGGACCGCCGTCGAACGCCAGCGACGCCGCGGCGACGAGTGCAGGGGCTGCGACGAGGAGCGTGACCGCCAGGACGGCGAAGCCGCGGCGCCGGAATCCTGCGTACAGCTGGCCCGCGCCCGGGAGGACGGCCGAGAGGACCGCGGCGAGCGCCGGCGACCTGCGGCGCACGCCGACCACCCGTGGTGTTGGACTGTGGGCCACGAGATCAGTGTATGGAGGCCCCGGTGTAGTGCCTCCGGGTTCGCCCGGCTACGGCCGGCAGCCGTCCTAATCTGGCCGCGATGATCCACCTCTTCCAGACTCTGCCCGACGACGTCGTCGAACGCGCCGACGAGATCGTCGACACCGTCAAGGCGAACCCTGCCCTGCTCGCCGTGCTCGCCGTGATCGGCGTCATCACCGCGGTGGTCTTCCTCTTCGGGGTCCTCCGTCAGGCGTTCAAGGCCGCGTTCATCGGCGGGCTGCTCAGCGCCGGTGCCTGGTACTGGTACTTCACCATTCGGTGAGCCGCCGGCCCGATCTGGCGTTCGCAGGACGACGCCCTACTCTGCCGTCCTCCCGTCGAGTCACGGAGCCATGATGCGGCCCAAGGTCGTGGTTGCAGAAGAGATCGCCGGCGCCGGCCTGGATCGTCTCCGCGAGCACTGCTACGTCGAGCTGGCGGTGGGAGCCGA
>CAYXHU010000408.1:0-2515 GCA_964464675.1 uncultured Acidimicrobiia bacterium | reverse complement strand
ATCGGCCCGGCACGAGCGGGTCGATGAGATGCTGTCCCTCGTCGGCCTCCCCGATGCGTCCGACCGCCATCCCCACGAGCTCTCGGGCGGCGAGCAGCAGCGGGTGGCCCTCGCCCGGGCGCTGGCTCCCGAACCGGACGTGATCCTGCTCGACGAGCCGTTCTCCAATCTCGACCCGCCGCGCCGCGACTCGGTGCGGCGCGAGGTGAAGGCGATCCTCGTCGAATCGAGGGCGACCGCGGTCTTCGTGACCCACGACCAGGAGGAAGCGCTGGCGATGAGCGACCTGGTGGCGGTGATGCGGGCGGGGCGGGTCCTGCAGGCGGCCGCTCCCTCCGACCTGTACCACCGGCCCGCCGACTGCTGGGTTGCCCGGTTCCTCGGCGAGGCCGAGTTCCTCGAAGGCCGGGCCCGCCGCGGGGTCGTCGACACCCCGTTCGGGAGGTTCCCGGTGCCGGAGAACCTGGCCGGTGCAGTCGAGGTGATGATCCGCCCCGAGTCGGTCCGCATCTCACCGGCGGGCGACGGGACCGCCACCGTCACCGCAGGCGAGTTCTACGGGCACGACCAGCTGGTCACCCTGCACGCCGACGGCGGGCGGCGGCTCCTCGCCCGCCACGGCCCGGCTCCCGTGTTCCGGCCGGGCGACCGGGTCGCATTCCGGATCGACGAGGTGGTGGCCTTCCCGGCACACAGTGACGGGGGACACTGATCCACCCAGGCAACTCCACGCGCGGAGGCGGGGAGGTGACCCTCCCCGCCTCGCTTCACTTGGTCCCCTCCCTCATGGAGGGGCCGTCCAACTCAGCCCTTCACGGACCCGGCCAGGATGCCCCGGACGAAGTACCGCTGCAGGGCGAAGAACACGATGATCGGTATGAACGACTGGATGAAGGCCCCTGCAGTCAGCAGGTGCTCTCGTAAGCCGAACTCGCCGGCCAGCGAGGCGATCACCACCGTCGCCGGCATCGCGTCCCGGTTGCCGCCCAGCATGGTGAGGGCGATCAAGTAGTCGTTCCAGGTCCACAGGAACTGGAAGATGGCGAACGCCGCCAGCACCGGCACCGACAGCGGCACCACCAGGCGCCAGAAGATCGTGAAGTGCCCGGCGCCGTCGATGAACGCCGACTCGAACACGTCCTTCGGGAGCCCGCTGATGTAGTTGTGCAGGAGGAAGATCGCGAACGGTAAGCCGAACCCGGTATGGGTCAGCCACACCGCCGTGATATCCCCTGCCAGGTCTAAGTCGGGCACCAGCGTGACGGTCTTCTCCACCACCGGGATCGTCCAGTGCGCGCCGCCCGAGTACAGCTGCAGAAGCGGGATGAGCGCCGTCTGCAGCGGGATCGCCATCAGCGACACGGTGATGATGAACAGCCACTCACGGCCCCGGAAGTCGATCCAGGCGAACGCGTACGCCGCGAACGCGGCGATGGCGATCGGGATCACCGTGGCCGGGATGGCGATGGCCAGCGAGTTGAGCAGGCCGTTCCACACCCCGCCGGTCGCCTCTGCGCCCAGCACATCCCGGTAGTTCTCGAGCGTGAACTGCGACGTGCCCGCCGTGAACGCCTCCCAGAACCCCGAGGCGCGCTGGGCGTCCCTGGTCCGGAACGAGTTCACGAACAGGTTGAGCGTCGGCACGCTCCACACCACCACGATGGCCCACAGGACCCAGGTCGGCAGGCTCCTCAGGAACCGGTAGATGCGCAGCCCGAGACCGGACTCGCGGGCAGCCCGCTCTGCTTCCATCCTTCGTGCATCGGTTGCCGTCGTCATGCTGCCGCCTTCTGCATCCGCCGGATGTTGATGTACATGACCGGGAGCACCGACACGAAGAGCACGATGGCGACCGCCGCGCCGAGCCCGAAGTTGAACTCGGTGAACGCCCGCTGCCACATCTCGTTGGCGAGCACCTGCGTGTCGAAGTTGCCGTTGGTCATCACCTTGACGATGTCGAACACCTTCATCACCAGCACGATCAAGGTGGTGACCACCACCCCGATGGTCGTGGCGATCTGCGGGATGATCACCCGCCAGAAGGTCTGCGACTCGGTGGCTCCGTCCACCTTGGCCGCCTCGATGAGATCGGTCGGCACGCCCTTGATAGCCGCCGAGAAGATCACCATCGAGAAGCCGGTCTGGATCCAGATGAGCACCACCATCAGCCAGACGTTGTTGAAGGGTGGCGTCTGCAGGAACAGGATCGTCTCGGCTTCCATCTCACCGGCGCTGGTGAACGAGAACCCGCCGAGCCCGAGGGGATCTACCAGTCCGGGAATGCCCATGAACCGGTACACCACCCACAGGAGGGGAAGCGCGGTGACGACCGTCCCTGCGAGCAAGCCCATTGCACCCGCCTTCCAGCCCCGATATCCGAGGTAGGCATTGCCGAGCACCAGCAGGAGCAGAACCGCCACGACGATGTAACGGGGGCCGTCGGTGTGGCTCAGCCAGCCGAGCCCGACCCACATGGCGTTCAAGACACCCGTCTGAGTCTTGCTGGGGGGACAAA
>CAYXHU010000407.1:0-2526 GCA_964464675.1 uncultured Acidimicrobiia bacterium | reverse complement strand
GGGCACGTACAGGTTGCCGAACTCCCGCGAGGGGACCGCGAAGTCCGGGTCGCACGGAATGGCCGCCGTGTACAGATAGCCGTTGACGAGCTTGGCGATCCAGTCCGAAGCGAACGGGGTCCCGAACCGCCGGAACATGTGATCACAGGTCATCCACCACCCGGCGATGTCCTCGTACATCGGCGAGAGGGGCCGGGGGCAGTGCAGGTCGTCGTAGACCCAGAACAGCCCCTTCTCCTCTTCGTTCGCCCATTCGATGGGGAAGCTCTCATCCCCGAAGAAGGTCGCTACGACCTTGCTCGTGTCTGCCATGCGGCGAGGCTCCTTCCTGTCGTCCGATCTGCTGGCTTCTGGTTCCTGGGGTCTCCGGCCGGGCCGGCTCGGCGCGAGCCGGGGCGGCCCTTCACATGCTGCCTCCTCTTCTCGCAGGGGACGCGTCCCCGGCGCTGCCGGCTTCCCGCAGCACCGTGTCGCGGCGCGGCGGGATGCTCGGGGCG
The DNA here is from genome assembly GCA_964464675.1 of uncultured Acidimicrobiia bacterium. Classification (GTDB taxonomy): domain Bacteria; phylum Actinomycetota; class Acidimicrobiia; order Spongiisociales; family UBA11373; genus CAYXHU01. Next base: position 2,029 of record CAYXHU010000407.1, on the reverse strand, counting down.
CGCCGGCCCCCGGGCACCGCTCTGGGAATCGGGGAGCGCCGGAGTCCACCCCCGAAGCTTGAGTGAGGGCCGCGGGTGCCGGATCCGATCCATCCCGGCACTCTGCGCCATCCGACGCTCGTTCACGACTATCCTCGATAATCGATTACTCGCCAGCCTACGGATTCGCACATGGCTCCGTCAACTGGATTCGACCCGGCACCCGGAACCCGGGTTCGGGCCCTGTTCGGCGACCTCCCAGGAGCCTCGTTGCGCGGCGGCCGGCGCCGTCGCCCGGCGAAAGGAGCACGGAGATGACCGACCGGGATGCACGGCTCACCACCCAGGACGTCCGAGTCGAGATGTACCGCGACATGGTGCGGGCCAGGTACTTCGAGCAGCGCGCCTACGACCTGTTCATGGAGGGCATCGTCAAGGGCACCACGCACCTCGGTCTCGGCCAGGAGGCGGTCGCCGCCGGGTTCGCCCGGGCCATGGAGCCGACCGACATGACCTTCTGCACGTACCGGGGCCACAACCACACGCTGCTGCGCGGAGCCCCGATGCCGGCGCTCCTCGGAGAGCTGGCCGGCAGGAGCATCGGGATCTGCGGCGGCAAGGGCGGGTCGATGCACCTCACCGACGTCACCAAGCACGCCATGGGCTCCTACGCGATCGTCGGCGCCCACCTCCCCGTGGCCGCCGGCGCCGCCTGGGCCGCGAAGCTGCGGGGATCCGGCCAGGTCTCGGTGTGCTTCTTCGGCGACGGGACCACGAACATCGGCGCCTTCCACGAGTCGGTGAACCTGGCCGCCGTCTGGCAGTTGCCGGTGGTGTTCGTGTGCGAGAACAACCTCTACATGGAGTACACCCCCATCTCGGCGGTGACCCCCGTCGAGTATCCGGCCGCAGACCGGGCTCCGGCCTACGGGCTCGACAAGATCGTCGTCGACGGCAACGACGCCGACCGGGTCTACGAGATCGCAGCCGAGACGCTGGGGAGGGCCCGGCGCGGCGACGGCCCCTCTCTGGTCGAGGCGCTCACCTACCGGCACAAGGGGCATTCCAGAGCCGACCCGGGGAAGTACCGGCCCGACGAGGAGGTGGCCGCCTGGATGGCGCGCGACCCGGTACCGCTGTACCGGTCCAGATTGGAGGCGGACGGCGTCGCAGCCGCCACTCTGGACGAGATCGAGCGCGAAGCGCTGGCGGAGATCGACGACGCCGAACAGCAGGTTCGGTCCGCTCCCCCACCCTCGCCCGACACCCTGATGACGCACGTCTGGGCAGATGGAGGTTCGTCATGGCGGAACTGACCTACCGGGTGGCCGTGGCGCGGGGCATCGCCCAGGAGATGGAACGCGACGAGCGAGTCGTGCTCATCGGCGAGGACGTGGCCGCGGCCGGAGGGGTGTTCAAGACCACGGAGGGGCTGCTCGACCGATTCGGGCCGGACCGGGTGTTCGACACCCCCATCTCCGAGCAGGCGATCACCGGCGGGATCATGGGAGCCGCCATGAACGGGCTGCGGCCCATCGGCGAGCTCATGTTCAGCGACTTCCTCGCCGTGTGCTGGGACATCGTCGCCAACCAGATCGCCAAGACCAGGTACATGACCGACGGGCAGATCCACCTGCCGCTGGTGATCCGCACCGCCAACGGCGGGGGCACCCGCTTCGGCGGACAGCACTCGCAGAGCGCCGAGAACTGGGCCATGGCCATCCCGGGGCTCAAGGTGGTGGCCCCGTCCACCCCGCGCGACGTGGTCGGGCTGATGGCCGCCGCGGTGCGCGACGACGATCCCGTGGTGGTGTTCGAGCACAAGAAGCTGTTCGCGACGAAGGAGGACGTCCCGGACGGCGAGATCGTCGACACCCTGGGTTCGGCCGTCGTGCGCGCCGAAGGCTCGGACGTCACCATCGTCGCACTGGCCGCCATGGTGCCGGTGGCGCTCGAAGCCGCCGACCGGCTCGGGCACTCCGGCATCTCCGCCGAGGTCGTCGACCTGCGGTCCCTCGTGCCCCTCGACACCGCGACCCTGCTCGCTTCG
>CAYXHU010000406.1:0-2532 GCA_964464675.1 uncultured Acidimicrobiia bacterium | reverse complement strand
AAAAGCCTTTGGCTTGCGGCCCATCTTGCGCGGGGTCGATCTCACCATCGAGGCAGGTGAGTTCGTCGCGATAGTCGGGCCATCCGGGAGCGGAAAGTCCACCCTCCTCAACCTCGTCACCGGGATCGACCGTCCCACAGCCGGGACAGTCACAGTCGCCGGCCGACGGATCGACACCATGGGCGAGGACGAACTCGCAGGGTGGCGTGGCGCCACGGTGGGGATCATCTTCCAGTTCTTCCAGCTGCTGCCCACCCTCACCGCCCTCGAGAACGCCATGCTTCCAATGGAGTTCGCCGCCACCACTCCCACCGGCGAGCAGGCCGAGCGCGCCATCCACAACCTCGGTCTGGTGGGTCTCTCCGACAAGACAGATCACCTCCCCTCCGAGCTGTCGGGCGGCGAGCAGCAGCGGGTCGCCATTGCCCGGGCCCTCGCCTGCGATCCGGTCCTGCTCATCGGAGACGAGCCCACCGGCAATCTCGACACGGAGACTGCCGCCGAGATGCTCGATCTGCTCGGCGCGATCAACCAGCGGGGCGTGACGGTCGTCTTCGTCACCCACGATCGTGAGCTCGCAGCTCGTTCGGACCGCACCATCGCCGTGCGCGACGGGCTGGTGGTGGGCAACGGATCGTCATGAGCCCTGTGATGCGGCGTCGCTCGCTGCGCGCCTTCACCCGCGGCGGCATCCGCGCCTGGCTGATCGTGATGACCCTCGCCGCCTCCGTCGTCGGGGTATGGCTGCTCGCCATCCCGGCCGATGTCGACGCCACGATGAACGATCGACTCGAGTCTGAGTCGCTGTACGACGTTCGCCTCCACCCCAACGCCGTCGCCCTCGACTCCGAGGACATCGCCGCGCTCGGCTCGGTCCCCAACGTGGTGGCGGTGGACGTCAAGGTCGTCGCCGACGGCCAGGTTCTCCTGCCCGACGGCCGGCTGGTACCCGCCGGACTCGTCGGGGTTCGCGACTGGTCGGATCAGGCCGTCGACGTCGTCCGGGTCGCCTCCGGGGCGGCACCGACGGGTGACCAGATGCTGCTCGACACCGAGAACATACGCCACCAGCGTCTCCAGGCCGACACCGGATCCGGCCTGGTCGTGTACGGACCCACCTCCATCTCGCGGCGCCTCACCGTCGCCGGGACTGGAGGGAGTCTGCTGTGGGCGAGCGGGATTCGCGAAGGCGATCCGATCGTGTACCTGGCGGCCGACACGCTGCTGGAGATGACCGGATGGCCGGGATACACCTCCATCGAGGTGCTCCTCGCCGAGCGCGACAAGGAGTCGGTGACGGCGACCATCGCCGCACTCGAGTCGGAGGTCGAGGCGATCAGCCCGGGCATGACCTATTGGCGGGCGCCGATCAGTCGACTACCGGGGGACTGGCCCGGCAAGGACGATTTCGACCACTTCCGGTCCCTCTTCGCCATCCTCGCCGGGGTCGCGGTTCTCTCCGGGCTCTTCGTCGTATACAACACCATCACAACGATGGTCCGGCGTGAGACCAGCGAGATCGGTGTGCTCAAGGCGATCGGCGCCCAACGGCGCCACATCGCCCGCTCCTACCTCACCACGGCGGGCCTCTTCGGCCTCGCCGCCACGATCATCGGTTCGGTGCTCGGCATCCTGCTCACCAACGCCCTCGTCGGCACGCTCGCGACCTCCCTCATGGCGGCCGAGCCCGGGTTCCGTGTCCCGTTGACGGTGCTTGGGGTCGCGGCCCTCGTGGGGATCGGTGGCACGATGCTCGCCGCACTTCCGGCCACTCTGTGGGCCACCCGGATTCCGGTGCGCGAGGCTCTGGAAAGCCACGGCATCCAGGCCGCGGCGGGGCGCACCCGCCTCAACCGGGTGCTGGCGCGGGTCGGCTTCCTGTCGCGGTCGTCACAACTCGGGCTGCGCAGCGCCGCCCGGTCGCCGCGGCGGTCGGCCGCCACCGGACTCCAGATCGGGATAGCGGTCGGCGTTGCCTTCGGGTTCATCTCCCTCGGGGCAACGATGCTCGCCCTGGTCGACCAGAGCTTCGACGCCGAGGCGGGCGACATCCACGTCTACGACCAGGGCGGACGCCCACTCGACCTCGAAGCGGAACGGTTGGTCGCCGCCGTCGACGGCGTCGCCGGCGTGCACCGGATCCACTACGCCTCTCTCGGCTTCGGCGACACAACCTACGGTGCCTGGGCACTCGGCGCCGACAGCGCCTACGAGTACGATCTCGCCGCCGGCCGTTGGCTCGATGCGAGTGACACCGATGCGGTCGTCGTGGGCCAGGTGCTCGCCACCGAGCGCGATCTGGAAGTCGGGGACGTGATCGCGGTCGACCGTTTCGACGGTCTGACCCTCGACGTGGAGGTCGTCGGCATCGATCGGGTGATGGTCGATGACGGCAAGGCCTTCTTCCTGCCGCTGGAACCGTGGCTGGAGGCCACCGGCAGAACGAGTTCCAACGCCTACTGGATCGAGACCACCTCGAGCGACCCCACCGTCGTGGACCCGACGGCCGGGGCGATCGACCAGGCGCTGCGT
>CAYXHU010000405.1:0-2534 GCA_964464675.1 uncultured Acidimicrobiia bacterium | reverse complement strand
GGGCAACCGTGAACCCTCCCTCCCTCAGGACGGCCGATCGGTGGCGGCATCCGGGCCGGTCTTCCTGAAGGCCCATTCCGGCACCGCGCCCAGGGCCCGGGTTCCCGTCTACGACTCGTCGAGCCGGAGCGCGATGAGCTTGGCGACGAGGTCGGCCGGGGGCGGGGCGTCGATGGGGAACCGCAACGTTCCCCGGGAGACGTCGTAGCCAAGGAGCTCGTCGTCCAGGCGAGCGAGCACGGTTCCGCTGTGCGGGAAGTAGCTGAGGTGGTTCTCGAACGCCGCGAACCCGGCGACCGGGGTGCCGTTCACCCGGAAGGCGGGCACGCCGTAGGACATGCCCTGTTCGGCGTCGGGGACGACGGCGAGGATGGTACGCCGAAGCTCCTGGAGAGCGGCACGCTTCGGCCCATCGAGCGTCTCCAGATAGGTGTCGATCTCGTGTGCGGACACGCCGCAACGCTAGCCACAGCAGTCCGCCAGATGCTGGGATCCTCCGCGCACGGAACCGCCGACTCGGGACATGCCTCGTCGGTCGCCGTAGGCGGTCGGCTCAGGATCCCGCGGTGAGCTCGAACCGAACCTCCGCCACCGCCCGGCCGGCCACCTGGAGCACCACGCGGTGGACTCCAGGATGGTGGGTGCGGGTGCTCATGTCCGCCAGCGACAGCCGCCGGCGCAGCTCGACCTCCTGGCCCGGCTCGAGGTCGAACACCCTGCCCTTGAAGACCTTGGGCGACGTGGAGCCCGATGCCTTCACGTAGTGGACGACCCAGTCGGCCACCATGCGGCACGGCTCTGCGGCGGTGCTGCGGAGACGGGCAGTGAGGGTGGTGCGCCCGCCCACGGCCACCAGGGTCGGTTCGCAGGAGAATTCGAGGACCTCCACCGCCGCATCGGTGGCGAAGCCGAGCACAGCGAGGGCGCCCGGATCGCCGCGCTTGACCAACGTTCTCAAGGCGTGCGACACCAGCGCCGCCGTCTCGCCCGACCCGTCGGCCATCCAGCCCCGGGCGACCTCCACGGCACGCTCGGGGTGGTCCTTGGCGACGTCGTTGAGGTGGTTGGCGACCGATCGGCGGACCGTCTCCGACGGATCCCCGATCAGTCGGGAGATCAGGGCCAGGCCCGGCTCCGGGTCCTCCCGGAGGGCTTTCACCCGCGTGCCCCACGGCAGCAGCGGACGGGTCCCCTCCGAGACCAGCCGCCGCACCGCCTCGTCGGGATGCTCCACCCAGCGCTCCAGCCGGGCGAATGTGGCCTCCCGGTGGCGTTCGAGAAGCGGCCGGATGGCGAACTCGCTGCTGGCGTGCCGGGTGAGCCGCTCCATGGCGTCGAGCGATTCCTCCGGCCAGGCCGCCCCGTGGCGCTCGACGAACGTGTTGAGCGGCCAGGCCTCCCAGCCCCCGATCGGCGGATCGGGGTTATCGGCGGCCGCCACGACCACGGCGACCGCTTCCGGGAAGCGCGACGGAAGATGCCCGGCCAGGCAGTCGGCGATCTGGGCGATGCGGTCCTTCAACTCCAGGTCGTCGAGCCCGGCGGTGGCCGTGCTCTGGAACCCGTCCGCATCGAACCCGGGCGCCACGGCGGCGAGCCGGCCGGCCAGCCGACCGACGAGCGCCGAGTCGACGAATCCCTTGAGGGCCGGGGCTCCCGAATCCACCCCACAAACCTACCGGCGCAGGTCTGGATCGGGTTGGGCTCAGCCGGCGCCGAGCAGTGCAGTCACCGCGCCGGCGAGGCGGTCGACGCACTCGACCCGGGCGTTCTCACCCATGAGCCCGATCCGCCAGATCTGCCCGGCGAGCGGCCCCAGCCCGCCGCCGACCTCGATGTCGTGTTCGTCGAGCAGCCGGCGCCGCAGCGCTGCCTCGCCGGCGTCGGTCACGTCCGGCGGGAGGCGGACCGTGGTCAGCTGGGGGAGCCGGACCTCTTCGGCGACGAGCGGCTCGAACCCGAGGCCGCCCAGTCGATCGACGAGGTACCGGCCGGCCGCACGGTGCCGCTCCGCGCGAGCCGCCACGCCCTCCTCCTCGACGATCCGCAGGCCCTCGGCGAGCCCGAAGATGGCCGAGATCGGCGCCGTGTGGTGGTACACGCGCTCGGTGCCGTAGTACCCGGAGAGGAGCGACACGTCCAAGTACCAGGACTGCACCGGCCGTTCCCGGTTCCGGACGAGCTCCACGGCCCGATCGCTGAAGCTGGTCGGCGAGAGCCCGGGCGGCACCGACAGGCACTTCTGGGTGCCGCTGTAGGCGACGTCCACACCCCAGCGGTCCAGCTCGATCGGCGTCCCGCCGAGCGAGGTGACCGTGTCGAGCACGACGAGCGCCCCGGCCGCACCGGCGGCGGCCGCGATCGGCTCGACCGGCTGGAGCACGCCCGTGGACGTCTCGGCGTGGACGAACGCGACGACCTTCGGCCGTGCCCGGTCGATCGCCTCGGCCATGTCCCCGGCATTTAGGGCCGTTCCCCATTCGGCCTCCACCCGGACGATCCGGGCGTCAGGCTGCTGGAGGCGGACATCCTCG
>CAYXHU010000404.1:0-2560 GCA_964464675.1 uncultured Acidimicrobiia bacterium | reverse complement strand
GCAGGGAGGGACGCACCCACCCACGGCGAGGCCAAGAACTGGTGGCTGACCGGCACCGCAGCGTGGAACTACGTGGCGATCACGCAGTGGATTCTCGGCATCAGGCCGGAGTACGACGGGCTGGTGATCGACCCGGTCCTGCCCTCCGACTGGGAGGGATTCTCGGCGGTCCGCCGGTTCCGGGGGGCCACGTACCGCGTCGAGGTGCACCGGGCCGGTGCCGGCACCGAGGTGGACCTCACCGTGGACGGCAAGCCGGTCGCCGGCCGGCTCGTGCCGGCCGCTGCCCGGGGAACCACCGTCTCGGTGCGGGCCACCGTCGGGTCGCCGGCGGCGTAGGGGGAGATGATCGAGGGGTCAGTGGCTGGGCCGGAACACCCGGCCGCGCACCATGCCCAGGATCGTCTGGGCGGCGACGACGACCCAGACGACGAGCAGGAACACCACCGTGACGCGATACGTCCAGCGCACCCAGCCGAAACCGGTGACCTGCCACGCCACCCCGGTGGCCACGGCCAGTGCTCCCGAGGGGAACGTGAACGCCCACCACGACAGGGCATACGGGAGGTCCATCCTCCGCACATAACCGCCGACGAGGACCACCGCCATCACGAAGGCCCACAGCGAGAACCCCCAGGTGACCACGATGCCCAGGGAGCCGAGCGTGTCCACGACGGCGGGATCGAGGTCCAGCACCGGCTCCGATTCGACGAGGCGCATCAGCTTGAAGAGCACGACGGCGATGATCGCCGTCGGGGCGATCCCGATGAACGACGTCGCCGCCAGGCGGCTCATGGGGAGGGAGTGGAAGACGTAGCGGTGGTAGACGGTGGCGCCGACGAACAGGAACAGGAAGAACCCGACGCCGAGGCTCACCAGGGAGACTCCCACGGTGAGCGAGGCACTTCCGGGGAACAGTTCCGCCAACTCGAGCCCGGCCACCGGGATCACGAGCTTCGAAACCGGCGGGATGTACCAGCCGAAGTTGGCGTGCTCCATCTCGATGCCTTCGTGCCGGTAGATGCGAGGCAGGATCACGAATCCCATCGCATAGATGCCGGCGGATCCGACGGCCCACAACACGTAGGCGATGGTGCGGGAGAGGTCTTCGGAGAAGAGCAGGTCGGGGAACTTGAGGAGGTCCAGCGCCAGGATGATCAAGGCGATCGGCATCGTCGGGAAGAAGTTCGCCGCGACGGGGTGATCGAGGTCGCCGTGCACCTCCGCTCGGTACCGCACCAACCTGATCGTCCACGGCACCAGCACGACGACGAACATGGCGGCCGCCAGCACCGTGAAGCCGGCGGCGAGCGGGCGTACTGCGCCGACCGACAAGAACGAAAGCGCGAGCGGGATCACCGCGGTCCCCATGACGGCGGCGAACCATGCCGGGCTGAAGTGCCGGCAGATCTCCCAGATTCCTGGCCGCTCAGTCACGCGCCGGTGGAGCCTACCGCCCGTCGCGAATGCCTCCACGCCGCCCGCCGTCCGGGCACGAACGGCCGACCGTTATTCCCTTGGGACGATCACCCCGCCGGTTCGAACCCGTAGTCGGCCGACTCGGCCACGTGCTGGTAGCCGATGGCACGGTAGATCGCATTCGACGTGGGGTTGGAGAGGTCCGTGTAGAGACAGCAGCGCCGCCGCCCCTGCCCGAGCAGCCATGTCGAGATGGCGGCGACCAGAGCGGTTCCGTAGCCGCGGCGCCGTAGCGGGTGCGGTGTGTACACGGGACCGATGCGTGCTCCGGCAGGGCTCGGGCTCGAGTACGCCACGAGCGAAACGGGTTCCGCGCCCACCTCCCACAGCCACATCCCGGAATCGCGCCGCGCCGCATCCAGCATGCGGTCCACGCCGCGCACGGTGCGCTCCCGGTCGTGCGGGTGGTTCGGCAGCGCCTCGGCTTCGAAATCGAGCACCCACTCGATCACGAGTGGGCGGTCGGCGCGGGTGGCGGGACGCGGTCGCCCCGAGACCGCAGCGACGGGTCGGACCCGGTCCAGGGCGAACAACCCCTGCGCCATGCGAAGCCGGGGCGTGACGCCGGTGAGGCCGACCCAGACGGTGATGAAGTCGTCCACCGCGGGCCGGTTGCCCACGACTCCCGGTATCGGCACCGCCGACTCGAGCACCGAAGCCGCCAGCGCGGCGAGGGCCTCGTGGTCGGCGGCGTCGGCCAGCACCAGGCCGTGCGGCGGGGTGATGAGGGCCGCGGCCCGGGGCACTCCGGACTCTTCGGCCACCCACAGCCCGAACTCCGGGTAGACGTCGGGGCGGTCGCTCAGCATGTGCGCGAGCGAGAGGATCAGGTTGTGGCGAGCCTCGTCGGCCTCGAGGAGGGGTCCTGCCCGCTCGAGGAACTCGCCGGGGCTCGTGACGAGCGACGCCCGCATGGCCGCGAGCGTAGCCCCGGGTACCCGGTGCTCGGACGGGAGGCTCAGCCGTCTCGGGGTTCGGTCAGCCCCACTGCTCGGTGAACTCGACCAGCGCCTCGATGGGCACGGCGCCGACCGCCCGCCCGGCCACCGTCCCGTCGGGGGCCACGACCACGGTGAAGGGG
>CAYXHU010000403.1:0-2560 GCA_964464675.1 uncultured Acidimicrobiia bacterium | reverse complement strand
GGCGGAGAGGATCACCTCGCCCACGTAGTCGATGTGGCTCTGCGTGTAGGTGCGCCGCGGCACGGCGAGGCGCACCAGTTCCATGGCCGCCGGCACCTCCGTGCCGTCGGCGCGCTGCTTCCCGAACATCACGGAGCCGATCTCCACTCCCCGCACGCCGCCGTCCCGGTACAACTCGACGGCCAGCGCCTGCGCCGGGTACTGCGACGCCGGGATGTGCGGCAGCAGGGCGGCGGCATCCAAGTAGACGGCGTGGCCGCCCGCCGGGCGCACCGTGGGAACCCCGGCCGCGTTGCACTTGTCGGCGAGGTACTCGGTGGAACGGATCCGGTACCGGAGGTAGTCCTCGTGGAGCACCTCTTCGAGCCCCTGGGCGATCGCTTCCAGGTCGCGGCCGGCGAGGCCCCCGTAGGTGGGGAATCCCTCGGTGAGGATCAGCAGGTTGCGGCACCGGGCCGCCAGTTCGGCGTCGTTGAGCGCCAGGAAGCCACCGATGTTCGTCATGGCGTCCTTCTTGGCGGAGAAGGTGCACCCGTCCGCCAGCGAGAACATCTCCACGGCGATGTCCCGCGGGGTGCGGTCGGCATGTCCCGGCTCACGCAGCTTGATGAACCAGGCGTTCTCCGCGAAGCGACACGCGTCCAGGAACAGCGGCAGGCCGTGACGGTCGCAGACCTCGCGCACCGCACGCAGGTTCTCCAGGGAGACCGGCTGCCCGCCACCGGAGTTGTTGGTGACGGTCATCATGACGAGCGGGATCCGGTCGACTCCGACCTCTTCGATGGTTCGCTCGAGCGCGGCGACGTCCATGTTTCCCTTGAACGGGTGCTCGGCGGCGGGGACCCTGCCCTGGGGGATCACCAGGTCGCGCGCCTCGGCTCCCTGGTATTCGACGTTGGCGCGGGTCGTGTCGAAGTGGGTGTTGTTGGGAACCACCTGCCCGGAGGCCACCGCAGAAGAGAAGAGGATCCACTCGGCCGCCCGTCCCTGGTGGGTGGGGATGACCTCGGCGAATCCGGTGAGCGAGCACACCGCCTCCTGCAGCCGGTAGAACGAGCGGCTCCCCGCGTACGACTCGTCGCCGACCAGCATCGCCGCCCACTGGCGATCCGACATCGCCCCGGTGCCGCTGTCGGTGAGCAGGTCGATGATGACCTCGTCGGCGTGCAGGTTGAAGAGGTTGTACCCGGCACGCACCAGCGCCTCCTCCCGCTGCTCCGGGGTCGGGAAGTCGATCGCCTGGACGCTGTGGATACGGAACGGCTCGATGATCGTGCGGTACGGCATGGTTCTCCTGTTGCGGCATCGCTCACCCTACGGGGCACACGGCGGGTCTGGCGGGTACGCTGCCCGGACCGGGAGAAGGCGTTCGTGAAACGGGACGTGCAGTTCGTCCGCTCGCTGCAGGCTCGCTACTCGGCGGTGAAAGCCATCCTGCGGGATCGGGCCACGGAGGTGCTCGGAGGCACCCGGTGCGACGCGGACGCCGTCGAAGTGAGCCTGACCGCATCCGTCCGGGGCACCGACATGTCGCGGCCGGTGCGGATCGAGGTGACCGGATTCGACGAGCCGGCAGGCGCGGCGACCGGCGCGCATCTCCACCTCCGGGGCAACGCGGTGCGCCGGCCGGGATTGTTCCCCCATCTGGAATGCCGGATCAACGCGGTCCCGGTCGCCGAAGACCGGACCGCCCTGTTCCTCGTCGCCACGTACAAGCCGCCGCTCGGCATGCTCGGCGGCTTGGCCGACGCTCTGGCGCTCTACCGGTTCGGTGAATCCTCCCTGGAACGGTGGTTCCACGAGGTCGTCGACCGGATCGAGGCCGACGCCGGGTAGCCTGCCCGCCATGCCAGCGGTCGTCGCCGTCTACGGATCCTCCTCGTCGGTCCCCGGAGACTCATGGTTCGAGGCCGGGGTTCGCTGCGGCCGCCTGCTCGCCGAGTCCGGGTACGTCGTGGCGACCGGAGGCTACGCCGGGCTCATGGAGGCGGTGTCCCGGGGCGCCGCCGAGGCCGGAGGCACGGTGATCGGGGTGACGGCTCCGGCGGCGTTCCCCGACCGGCCCGGGGCCAACGCCTGGGTCCACGAAGAGATCCGCGCGGCGACGATGTCGGAACGGATCCGCACCATCACCGAGATGAGCTCGGCGTGCATCGCCCTCGACGGGAGCATCGGCACGCTCACAGAGCTGCTCGTGGCCTGGAACACGGCGTTCGTGGCCGCCCTGAGCGGGGTTCCCACCTCCCCGGTCGTCGCCGTCGGGGACCGGTGGGCGCGCCTGGTCCGGCTGGTGACCGAGGCGCTGGAGACCGACCCGTCCACGGTCACCCTCGTGGATGACGTGGACGCTGCAGTCGCCGAGATCCGCCGCAGGGTCCCGCCCGCCTAGCCCTCCTCGGGCGGCCCCAGACAGGACACCCAGACGACCCGCTCGAACAGCAGCCCGGGCCTGAGCTCGTCCTGGACTTGAGCAACTCCCAGTTCGATCCGCTGCCCCAGGGCGAGGCACGTCACCGGCGGCACCGTCCACGGGCCTTCGTCGATCCGCCAGAGGGCGTCG
>CAYXHU010000402.1:0-2560 GCA_964464675.1 uncultured Acidimicrobiia bacterium | reverse complement strand
CGGGTGAGCCTTCGGCGGATTCCGAAACGGGCGGTACATTGGGAGGTCCGCGCCCCGATCGGAGAGAGGAGAGACGTGGACTCAGCAGCAGGCAGGGTTCCGGTGCTCTTCGTGAGCGCCGGGCGGAGGGTCGAGCTGATCCGGGCCTTCGACGCGGCGCTCCGCGGCCTGGGCCTCGCGGGCACCACGGTGGCCGTGGACATGGACCCGCTCGCTCCGGCGCTCCAGGTGTCCCAGCGGTCCTACGTCGTGCCGAGCCTCGAGTCGCCCGAGTTCGTCCCCGAGATCGTGGACATCTGCCGCCGTGAGGAGATCCGGCTGGTCTTCCCGCTCATCGACCCCGACATCCCGGTGCTGGCGGCGAACCGGGCCGCGATCGAGGCGACCGGAGCCCGGCTGGCCGTCGTAGGCGGCGCTGCCGCCGCAGTAGCCGCCGACAAGTGGTCGTCGCACCTGTTCCTCAGGGGCCTCGGGCTGCCGACCCCCGAGACGTGGCCCGGCGACTCGGTCGAGGTCGAGTCGCTGGATTACCCGGTCTTCGTGAAGCCGCGGTACGGGAGCGCCTCGAAGCTCTCGTTCCGGGTGGACGAGCCGGCGGTCCTCGGCGCCTTGCTCCGGTACGTGCCCGACCCGGTCGTCCAGGAGTTCCTGTCCGGGCCCGAGCTCACCAGCGACGTGATCTGCGACGTGGACGGCGAGCTGCTGGCGGTGGTTACCCGCCGGCGCCTGGCGGTGCGGGCCGGCGAGGTCGCCAAGGGGGTGACCGTGTTCGATCGCGCCGTGGCCGACGGGTGTGCCGCGATCGCCGCGGCCTTGCCGGCCTCGGGGCCGATCACGGTGCAGTGCTTCATGAGGGACGCAACGCCGGTGTTCACGGAGGTCAACGCCCGGCTCGGCGGAGGCGCTCCCCTGGCGATCGCCGCAGGGGCCGACTTCCCGCGATGGCTCCTGGCCCGGGCCGCCGGCCTGCCGGTGGACATCCCCGAGATCGGCCGCTACCGGGTCGGCCTCTACCTGAGCCGGTTCGACGACTCCTTCTTCCTCGACGAGGGCGCCCGTGAGCAGATGGCACGCAGTCGCATTCGACCTGGATGACACCCTCTACCCGGAGTGGAGCTTCGTGCTCGGCGGGTTTCGCGCCGCGGCCGCGTGGGCGCAGGCCCATCTGGGCCGCCCGGCCGAAGAGACGTCCGCCGAACTCGTGTCCCTCTTCCAGGACGGGGTGCGCGGCGACACCTTCGATCGCTGGCTGGCGTCCCACGGGCTGGGACCCGATGCCGTGCCGGAGCTGGTGCGCGCCTACCGGGAGCACGCGCCGACGTTGACGCCGTACCCGGGCATCACGGGGCTGCTGGAGTCACTGCAAGGGTCACGTCGGCTGGGCCTGCTGAGCGACGGGGACTTCGCGGTGCAGCGGCGCAAGCTGGGCGCCCTCGGGATATCCCGCTACTTCGATGCGATCGTCTTCACCGACGTGTGGGGGCGCGACGGCTGGAAGCCCGCCGCCCGGCCCTTCCGGGAGTTGCTCGACGGGCTGGGGGTCGATGCCGCCGAGGCGGTGTACGTCGCCGACAATCCCGCCAAGGACTTCCTCGGGCCTCGCGAGCTCGGCATGTCATCGATCCGGGTTCGGTTCCCCGACGCCCTCCATGCCGGCGTGCCGGCACCGACCGAGCACCACGCCGCGGACCTCTGCGCCGATTCGGTCGGAGAGCTCGCCGAGATCCTCGGCATCGCCCTCCCGGGCTGACCGGCGGGCGTACCCTGGGGAGGTCACCGCAGAGGAGGCACGATGCCGTTCACGACCCACGAGGTGACCAACCAGCCCCCGCAGTTGGAGGGTCACAACACCGTCGCTCTGGACGTCGCGCTGCGAGAAGCGCTCGTGCGTGAGGGTGGCGGATGGGCAGAGGAGGACCTGCTTGCGATCGGTGCGGCCGCCGGCTCCCTCGAGGCCCAGGAGTGGGGCCGCCAGGCGGAGGGCAACCCACCCGTCCTGCGCACGCACGACCGGTTCGGGCATCGCATCGACCGTGTCGAGTACCACCCGGCCTACCACGCGCTCATGGAGACGGCGATCGGGTTCGGACTGCACGCCGCGCCCTGGCGGGACGGGCGCACCGGGGCCCATGTCGCCCGGGCCGCCAAGTTCATCGCCTGGGCGCCGGTCGACTACGGCCACGGCTGCCCGATCTCCATGACGTACGCGGTCGTGGCCGCGGTGCGGCACGCCCCCGGCCTGGCCGAGGAGTGGGAGCCGCGCCTCGCCTCGCTCGAATACGATCCCCGGCCGCTGCCGGCTCACCGCAAGCGCGGGATCACCGCCGGCATGGCAATGACCGAGAAGCAGGGTGGCAGCGACGTCCGGGCCAACACCACGCGGGCCGAGCCGGACGGCGACGGGGCGTACCGGCTCACCGGGCACAAGTGGTTCGTGTCGGCTCCGATGTCCGACGTGTTCCTCGCGCTCGGGCAGGCTCCCGAGGGCTTGTCGTGCTACCTCGTGCCCCGCCACCTGCCCGACGGATCCCAGAACCCGTTCCACATCCAGCGGCTCAAG
>CAYXHU010000401.1:0-2562 GCA_964464675.1 uncultured Acidimicrobiia bacterium | reverse complement strand
CTGAGGCTTCGCCGCCCAACCTACGCGCTGAGAACGGTGCGTGGCAGGACCGGCGGAGGACCGTGCCGAGTCCCGGCCGCATGGTGCCCATCGACCCTACGCCGCGGCGCAGCTTCTCCGATAGGTTCGCCCCACCGAGCCCGTGAGGGAGAGAGATGCCCGAACAACGCGTCATGAACCGGAGCCTCGTCGTCGTCGGGGCCGTGCTCATCCAGCTGTGCCTAGGCGCCATCTACGCCTGGTCGGTGTTCACACCGGAACTCAAGGATGTCGGCGGCTGGAGCAAGCTGGAGACCCAGATCGTGTTCTCCGTCGGCCTGGCCAGCTTCGCCCTGGTGATGGTGTTCGCCGGAAGGCGCCTCGCAGTGTGGGGACCGCGCCGCCTCGCGGTGACCGGCGGCCTTGCGCTGGGCGCCGGCTACGTGATCGCCGGGCTGGACGGCGGGATGAACTTCTGGCTGGTCCTGCTCGGTGTCGGGCTCGTCGGAGGCGCGGGCATCGGGTTCGCCTACGTCGTGCCCATCGCGGTCGGCATGCGCTGGTTCCCGGACCACAAGGGGATGATCACCGGGGCCGCCGTCGCAGGCTTCGGTTTCGGTGCCCTCGGGTGGGTGAAGATCGCCGGGGAGTGGGGCAACCTCATCGACGACCTCGGCATCGACTGGACGTTCATCATCTACGGCATCACGTTCGCGGTGCTGGTGCTGATCGGCAGCAGGATGATGCAGATGCCCCCGGCAGGGTGGCTCCCCGCGGGGTTCACGCCCCCCGAACAGGCCGGGGGCTCCGGGGGCGCCAACTTCAGTCCCCGTGAGATGATCAGGACTCCCCAGTTCCACCTGATCTCCGTGACCTTCTTCGTGTCCGCAGGAGCCGGGCTCATGGCGATCGGCCTCATGAAGCTGTGGCCGGTCGAGGCGCTGCAAGACGGGGGGCTGAGCCTGGACCGGGCCGATGCGATCGCCGGCACCGCGATGGCGGTGTTCTTCTCGCTCGCCAACGGGATCGGGCGGCTCGCCTGGGGCGCGATGAGCGACCGGCTGGGCCGCAAGAACTCCGTGGTGATCATGGCGGCCACACAAGGGATTCTGCTGTTCCTGTTCATCCCGATGGCCGGCAACGAGTGGCTGCTCTACCTGGGCGCCACCCTCATCGGGTTCAACTTCGGCGGCAACTTCGCGCTGTTCCCGGCGCTCACCGCCGACGAGTTCGGCAACGCGGCGGTCGGGGTCAACTACCCGTGGGTCTTCCTCGCATACGGGGCCGGCGGGATCGTGTTCCCGATCCTCGGAGGGTGGTTGGGGGACCTGGACAACTTCCCGCTTGCCTTCACGATCTGCGGGATCGCCTGTCTGGTCGGGGCGCTGGCCACCCTGGTGGTCTTCCCGCCCAGCAAGGACGAGGCGGAGCGGCCGTTCTCGGTGCACGGCTTCCTCCACAACGCCCACTTCTTCGACCGCAAGGCCGGCGCAACGCACTGATCCTCGGGAGTTCGGGCCGGGGCGGGTGCCCCGGCCCGGCCGCGGTCGGGCGGTAGCGTGTCTCGATGGAGTTCGACGTCTACGGCCGGATCCGGGTCCGGGTGGTCGAGAGTCGCGGGCCATGGCGCACGGCGTACGCCGTGCGCTCCAACGGGAGGCTCCATCGCCTCGACGACGTGGTCGTCCCCGCCGACGCCACCGTCGAAGACATCGTCGCGATTCTCGAGGCCGTCTTCCACGAGGCGGGCGAGCCGGGGGCGGAGATCAGGCGGGTGCGGTGATCCCGGCGTCCCGGAGGGCACGCCAGACCCTCTGGGGCGTGAACGGGGTGGCAGTGAGCCTCAGCCCCACGGCGTCGTAGATCGCGTTGGCGATCGCCGGGATCGGGCCGTTGATGC
Source organism: uncultured Acidimicrobiia bacterium (assembly GCA_964464675.1). Classification (GTDB taxonomy): domain Bacteria; phylum Actinomycetota; class Acidimicrobiia; order Spongiisociales; family UBA11373; genus CAYXHU01. Next base: position 683 of record CAYXHU010000401.1, on the reverse strand, counting down.
CGATCTCGGCGATGCTCTTGGCCCCCATCGGCCCGGTCGGCTCGTAGGAGTCCACCAAGATCACTCTGAGCGGGGGCAGGTCCACGGGCCCGGGGATCTTGTAGCGAGCCAGATCGGCGTTGCGCATCCGCCCCGCCGTGTCGAAGACGTACTCCTCGGTGAGCGCGTAGCCGATGCCGTTGGCGAGGGCACCCTCCATCTGGCCCTCCGCCATGACCGGATTCACCGGGGTGCCGCAGTCCACAGCGGCGACGAAGTCGAGGACCGTGACGTGCCCGGTCTCGACGTCCACCGCCACCTCTGCGAAGCATGCCAGGAACGGAGGCGGGGACTCCTCCGGCACGAACGAGGCTGTGGCGCCGATCTGGAACTGGTCGGCCCCGTAGTAGGCCCGCGTGCAGACCTCGGCGAGCGACACGCTGCGTGCGTCGGGTGCGGCGACTTCACCGTGGCCGACCGAGAGGTCGGCGGCGTCGGCCTTGAGCATTGCCGCGGCGACGCCGACGATCTGCTCCCGCACCTGGAGGGCCGCCTTCTCGACGGCCTTGCCCGACACGTAGGTGGTCGACGAGGCATAGGCCCCGGTGTCGAACGGGGTCATGTCGGTGTCCGATGAGTAGACCACGATGTGGTCGAGCGGCACGCCGAGCACCTCGGCGGCGATCTGGGCGAGGATCGTGTCC
>CAYXHU010000400.1:0-2588 GCA_964464675.1 uncultured Acidimicrobiia bacterium | reverse complement strand
AGTCCTGCAGCACCGAGGGCGGGGCGGTGGTGCGATGCTCCGGGTAGCGCAGCCCGTCTGCGCCGAATTCGACGTCGGCGAGGCTGAGCGGCGGCTCGGCCGGGCCGAACACGTGCCGCCACAGCCCCGACGCCGCGTCGAACGTGTAGTGCGGCAGCAGCCGCCACCCGTGGGCGGCGACCTTGTGGACCGCCTCCAAGATGAACTCGAACACCTCTTCGGGGATGAAGTAGTTGAAGTTGACCCGCACCCACCCAGGCTTGATGCCCTCGCAGCCTTTGGCGATCTCCCGCTCGAACTCGCGGGACGTGTCGAGGTCGATCCCCAGGAGCCGGTGCCCGTACGGGCCGGCGCACGAGCATCCCCCGCGGGACTGGATGCCGAACAGGTCGTTGAGGAGGGCGACCACGAAGTTGTGATGGAGGTAGCGCCCGTCGTGGCGGACCACGAACGACACGATGGAGAGCCGGTCGGCGTCCCGGTTGCCGAGGATCTCGATCTTCGGGTTCTCGCTCCACGATGCGATGGCCCGCCGGATGAACGACTCCTCCCGCTCCCGGATCACCTCGGAGCCGACGGCTTCCTTCAGCGCGAACACCAGCCCCGCCCGGATCGAGCCGACGATGTCGGGAGTGCCACCCTCTTCGCGGCACTCCGGGTCGTCCAGGTAGCGGTGCTCCGACGGGTTCACGTAGGCGACGGTCCCTCCCCCGGGTACCGCGGGAACCCGATTGGTGAACAGCTCGCGCCGCGCCACCAGCACGCCCGGGGTGCCGGGACCGCCGATCATCTTGTGCGGGGACACGAAGACGGCGTCTTTGTAGGAGAGCGGGTCCTCCGGGTCCACCGGGCCCATCACGATGCCGATGTACGGGGCTGCCGCCGCGAAGTCCCAGAACGACAACGCGCCGTAGCGGTGCAGCAGCGACGACACCGCGGCGGTGTCGGTGGTGATCCCGGTGACGTTGGAGGCCGCCGAGAACGACCCGATCCGCAGCGGCCGGCCGGCATGCCGGACCAGCTCCTCCTCGAGGTGGGCCAGGTCGACGTGCCCGTCCGGGTCCTCCCGGATCGTCACCACGTCGGCGATCGACTCCCGCCAGGGCAGCTCGTTGGAGTGGTGCTCGAACGGCCCGATGAACACCACCGGGCGTTCCTCGGGCGGGATCCGGTCGCTCAACCGGTAGCGGTCGTCGAGGTCTGCCGGGATGCGCAGGTTGAGCACGTGGACGAGCCGGTCCACCGCCCCGGTCGTCCCGCTCCCGCAGAAGATCACGGCGTGCTCGTCGGTCGCCCCGACGCAACGCCGCACGATCGCCCGGGCATCCTCCCGCAAGCGGGTGGTCTGCAGCCCGGTGCCCGAGGATTCGGTGTGCGTGTTGGCATAGAGCGGCAGCACGGCGTCCCGGATGAAGTCCTCGATGAACGACAACGACCGGCCCGAAGCGGTGTAGTCGGCGTAGGTCACCCGGCGCGGCCCGAACGGCCCGTCCACCACGTCGCCGCTGCCGATCACGGATGACCGGATCAACTCGAGGAGGGCGGGATCCGGCATGCCGGAATGGTATCGGCTGTGCCGCAGCCGGACCGGCCCGAACCGTGACCCTCGGCCCTAGACCCGGCCGGTGCCCCGCGCCACTCTGAGAAGGCGGGCGAGCACCCGCAGTCTGGGATCACGGATGGGAGTGCCATGAGCGACAAGACGGCCGACCTGGCCGGCCCGGGGATCAGCACGTACGAGGAGGTCGCCAAGATCCTCCCCACCGACTACCGGGCCCTGCTGACCCCGATGGAGACGATGGAGGCCCTGTTCGCGATGAAGTCGTTCATCGAAGACGGGCTGTGCCGCGAACTCAACCTGAAGATGGTGCAGGTGCCGCTGATCGTGACCCGCGAGTCGGGGGTCAACGACATGCTCGACCGCGATGGCTCCCGTACCCCGGTGGAGTTCCCGTGCGGCTTGGGGATCGACCCGCCGCTGAACGCCCAGGTGGTGCAGGCGGCGACGAAGTGGAAGCGTCCGGCGCTGCGGCAGTTCGGGTGCGAGGTCGGTGAGGGCATCTGCACCGACATGAAGGCGATCCGCAAGGACTACTTCCTGGACCACGACCACTCGGCGTACGTGGACCAGTGGGACTGGGAGAGGGTGATCACCGCCGAGGACCGCACCCTGGAGTTCCTGAAGGACACGGTGCGCCGGATCTGGAAGGTGATCGTCGGTGCCGCCCGACACGTCGAGGAGATGTTCCCGCAGCTGCTCGGCACCTACCAGGGAATCCCCGAGGAGCTCACCTTCCTGCACGCCGAGGAGATCCTGGACATGTACCCGGACCTGCCCCGCAAGCAGCGGGAGACCAAGGTGGTGCAGGAGTACCCGGCGATCTTCATCATCGGGGTCGGCTACCCGCTCGCCGACGGCTACCCGCACGAGATGCGGGCGGCCGACTACGACGACTGGGTCACCGACACCTCGGCGGCGACCGGCAAGGACACCCACGGCCTCAACGGCGACATCTTGGTGTGGAACCCGGTCACCAAGCGGCGCCACGAGCTGACCTCGATGGAGATCCGGGCCACCCCCGAGACCC
>CAYXHU010000399.1:0-2591 GCA_964464675.1 uncultured Acidimicrobiia bacterium | reverse complement strand
GGGCGGTATGACTTTTTATGGCGCGCACAACGATGTCACGCTGAAAGAGCCGGAAGGGCGTCACGGGCCGATGGGCACCCTCCATCTCCGAGGCCAGGAGACCGACACCGACCCGAACGGCGGGCGGCTCCGGGTACATCTCCTCCGGCGCCGGCGCGAAGAGCACGTCGACGCCGGCCTCGGCGGCAAATTCGGCATCACGCTCGAGGTCGCGTGGGTACCGCTCGAGATCCCTGGTCGGCGATCTGGACGAGGAGCAGCGGGCCCGCGCGCTCGAGATCGCCGGCCTCATCGAACTAGAGGGGATTCACGAAGAGGCTCATCACGACGCGGCGGCCGCCCCGGGCCGCCCCGCGGACCAGCGACAGGTGCCCCTCGTGGAGGAAGCCCATGGTCGGAACGAGGTCGGAGGCGCCCTCGACCCGGGCCTCGGCGAAGCTCGACACCACTCTCACCGCAGGGCCTCCTCCATCGACTCACCGGTCCCGGCGAGACGAGCCGTGGCACGTCCCAGCGTCCGGAAGTCCTCGGCGAGTTCGGGAGACGCTTCGGCGACGGCAACCAGCTGGGCCCGCACGGTACCGACGTCGCCGCGGGCGATCGGTCCGGTGAGCGCTGCAGCCGGTCCCATCGAGAACCCATTGTCGATCACCGCCCGCACGAGAGGCTCGGCCGCAGCAAAGGGCACCCCGGCTGCGGCGAAGAGGCGTTCCGCCATCGCCAGGGTCGTCAGCGTGTAGTTGGCGGCGGCGGCAGCGGCAGCGTGGTAGACCGCCCTGCATTCGTCGTCGAGTTCGAACGGGTGCATTCCGGCGCCGTGTGCCAGGGCGAACAGCCGGTCCGCGAACACGGCGTCTTCAGACGTGATCCCCACCCAGGCTCCGGCCAGCCGAGCGGCACCCGCCTCCCCATCGGGCAGCGTCTGGAGGGGATGAAACGACCCGGTGGGCATCGTTGCCGCCAGCGGCTGCAGCGCCGCCACCGGGGTCAGCCCGGAGAGGTGGACGGCACCCCCGGCGGCGGAGGCGAGGGGAGCCAACCGACCGGCGACCTCTCCGATCGCGTCGTCTCGAACGGCGATCAGGAGGAGGTCGGCCGCCGGCATGGACCCATCCCAGGTGAGCACGTCCGCTTCGAAGAGATCGGCAGCCTCCCGGGCGGCCTCGGCCCGTCGTGCCAGCACACCCACCACGGTGTGGCCGGTATCGAGGAGACGGCGGGCCATCGAGCCACCGGCCCGACCCGGTCCGACGAGAACGATCCGCACCCTGCTGCCTCCAGTCCGCACGTGGGTACCGGTGCGGAAGTGAAGTTATCAGAGCTCGGGCAGATGGTGTGGCGCGGGGATCGGTTTGCGTGCCGGCTCTCACCGAGCCTCGGAGGATTCCCACCATCCCGGACCGGCGATCCGGCGCACCGTCTGGCCCTCGGTGGCGGGGAGCAGGTCGGCGAGCGGCGTGCCGTCCGGAAGCGACGCGTCGGGCCACACCTCCAGGAGGGGCTCCAGCACGAATCGGCGCTCGCCGAGTCGGGGATGCGGCACGGTCAAGCCCGCCTCGTCGACCGTCTCGCCGCCGTGCAGCAGCAGATCGAGATCCAGCACCCGGGGGCCCCAGCGCCCCCGTCGAACCCGCCCGGCAGACCGTTCGATCTCGAGCAATCCGTTGAGCAGTCCCCGGGCCGAGCGACGGGTCTCGAGAAGCGCCACCGCGTTGGCGAAGTCGTCCTGAGCCGGACCCCCGATCGGAGCGGTCTCGTAGAGGGACGACACCACCCGCCGCGCCCCCAGCTGCTCCAGTTCGCGGATCGCGGCGGCCAGGTGCGATCTCCGATCGCCGAGGTTGGAGCCGAGGCCGACGGCGCTGGTGGGCATCACGTCTCGGCAGGCTGGCGGATCATGCGGCGCGCAAGCGGGCCCAACGGACGACGGAGGATCTCCTGAATGGCGGCGGTGGCGACGATCGGATCCTCGATGAGTCCCGAGTACACCAAGTAGGCGGCGAGGACACCGGCGACCGGATCGTCGATCGTATCGCGGTGCACGAGCAGCACGGTCTTCGGCTGGGCCAGCACCCGGTGCATGAGATCGAGTACCCCCACCACCGTGTCGCGCTCGGTGTCGCCGAGGGGCGCGTGATGGGCGCGAAGGCCGCCGTCGCGGTACGCCCCGAGGTTCTGGTTCCCGTCGAGCAGCGACAGCACTGCGGTCACTCCGTGGTGCACCAGCCAGGCGATCTCCTCCTCTCGCCGGACCCGTCGATGCTGGAACCCGTAGCCGCCGATGCGCTCGGACACGGCGAGGCGACCTGTGATCACCCAGGTGAACCCCCGGGGCTCGAGGCCCGTCATCATCAGGGCGAGACCACCTCCTCGTGCCGCACGATAGCGTCGGCCACACGCGCGGAGCGTAGCCCGCCGACCACATCGTGCACCCTGAGCACTGCGGCGCCCCCGGCGATCGCCAGGGTGTGGACGGCGACGGTGGGCACGTCCCGATCGCGAACCGGGAGCTCGCCGAGGATCGCGGGGAGCAGGGACTTGCGGGATGCACCGACGAGGACCGGGAACCCGGCCGCAACCAGCTCCGGGAG
>CAYXHU010000398.1:0-2595 GCA_964464675.1 uncultured Acidimicrobiia bacterium | reverse complement strand
AGTCCGATCCCCTCGGGCGGATTCCCCTCGGGCAGCGAGTCCGCCAGGGCGACGAACGCCTCGGGGGGCAGGAACTCGCGGGATCTCACCACCGTGGAGAACTCGGGGTCGGTGACGGCCAGGTGGTGGCGCCGCTCGTAGAGACCGGCGACGGCCCGGTCGGCTGCGTCCTCGACGGCAAAGGCTCTGCCCCAAGCGTCCTCGTCGGGTGTCTTGCCCGAGATGGCAGAGAGTCCGGCGCCGAGGCACCGCAGCTCGGCGGCGAGGAAGGCCCGGTCGGCCCGGCGGCGACCCCGCGGCAAGTACAGGGTCAGGACCGGCGGGGTGGGATGGACGAAGTCACCGAGGACCGAGCCCATGCCCTGGAGGGCGTCGCAGGTGTGAGGGATCACGATGGCGTCCACGCCCTCGAGGCCCCCCCGCAGCAGGAACGACGTGGCTCTGACCACGATGTCGCAGGTGTAGGCCTGGAAGTGCCGCCCGCCTTCGTCGCGAGGCACACCCGGCGGACCCCAGAGTTCGACGGGATGGAACCCATGGGCCCGCAGCAGGGGCCGCGGGTAGTGATAGGGGAGCACCGCCGCCACGAGGCCACCGGCCCCGTGCGCCGTGTCGACGACCTCGCGGCGGGTGGGCAATGGCGGGTGGACCTCCATGCCCGGCCATTCTTATCGATTCGACCGCGTGGCGGCGGGCAGACGCAGCGAGCCCCGATGCCCAAGGGACCACGCGGATGGGGCGCAGGCTCAGTCAGGAACGGGACGGCACGACATCCGATTCCTGATCCCGGAGCCCCTGTCCGCTCGGCCCCAAGCCGATTCGTGCGGAGCCCGCGCCGGCTTCCGAGGCTTATCCGGAAGTCTGGGAACGACCGACCGCCCGCCGTGTGGCGGGCGGTCGGTGTGGCTGGCTCGGGAGGGAGGAGCCGCGCTTAGATCTGTGAGGCCAGGCCGTGGCGCACGATCGCCATGTCGGCGCGTGCCCGGTGCAGGGCGCCGCGTGCCTCGACCAGGGCGCCGAAGTGGGCGCCGTGGCTGCGGAGCATGTCGTACTCGTTGCGAGCATCGACGAGGCGGTCGTAGGCGCTCTGGAAGACATCCGTCTCGGTGGTGGTCTGGCGCTGTGGGGCAGTGATCGTCATCTCGTGCCTTTCTTCGGCACAATTGGACCACGCATTGAACGGTAAAACAAGCATTGTTCCCCCTGAGAATCTCTCAGCTTCGCCGTATTGGTAACACTATGTCGGTCCGCAGGTCTATTCCGCCTTACGAAGCTATACTGGACACGGCGGCGAACCATCGCAGGCTTCGCAGATCGCGCGTTCTGGAGGTGCCATGCGGCTCGACGACATCGACTGGGAGATCCTCGACGAGCTCCAAGCAGACGGACGGGTCGGATACCGGGAACTGGGCCGACGGGTCGGGCTCAGCGCACCGGCGGTCACCGCCCGGGTGCGGCGGCTCGAGGAAGCCGGCGTGATCACCGGGTACCGGGCGGTGGTCGACCCCGTCGCGCTCGGCCTCGACGTGCTCGCCTTTGTCCGAATGAGTGTGGCCGGCCATGCCGATGCAGCCGACGACGACGTCGTCGAGACCGCAGGGCGAATCCCCGAGATCGTCAACGTGTTCCGGGTGACAGGGGCGGAGACCTACCTGCTCAGGGTGCGCGTGCCGTCGGTGCGCCATCTGGAGCGGGTGCTGCGCCCGCTGTGGAGGTTCGGGGCGACGACGACCGGGGTCGTGATGTCGCAGCCGATCGCCGACCGTCCCTTCGTCCGGTCGATGGTCGACCTCGACGAAGAACCCCGCCGGTCGTAGGAGCGGCGGGGTCCTTCATCGGTCTGGTGCGGTCAGAAGTTCCGGCGGTTGCCGCCTCCCTCACGCCGCTCGGTGCGCGGCCGGGCCTCGTTCACGGTGAGCCGCCGGCCTCCGGCGTCGGTTCCGTCGAGTTCGGAGATCGCAGCGCGGGCCTCGGTGTCGTTCGGCATCTCGACGAATCCGAACCCGCGGGAGCGACCCGTGTCCCGATCGGTGATGACCTGGGCCGACTCCACGGTGCCGTGGGCACCGAAGAGCGACTCGAGGTCGGCGGACGTGTACGAGAAGGGGAGGTTTCCCACGTAGATGTTCATGCGGCCTATCTCTGCTCCTGGCCGCCGGGTCTGCCGTCGGCCTGTCGTCAACCAATCGCAGCCGACGAGGCACGGCGAAGCGCGCCAAACCCGATCTGCGCCTCGCACGATACCAAGGTCGGGGCACGGTGGTGGTCGCCGGGGTCTCCCGGAGCGGGCGGTCACCCGCCCGTGATCCACGAAGCACCATCGAGGGGCACCTCGATCACCTCGTCTGCGTACCTTGCCCAGGTGACCGTCCACGTGATCTCGAGCGCGGTGACCTCATAGGCCGGCACTCCCCGGGCGCGGACCAGGTGGACCGATCCCGACGTGCCCGGCGTGAGCGGGGCCGGCTCCCGCTGGAGGAAGCGGTTCCCGGCGTCGATCTCCATGACGAGGACGGCCCGATCGGGTTCGGCGACGGCGTCCCCGACGAGCGTGATCAGCGCCTCGAGCCGCGCACCGACACCCTCGATGCCTTC
>CAYXHU010000397.1:0-2599 GCA_964464675.1 uncultured Acidimicrobiia bacterium | reverse complement strand
AGGAGGTCGTCATTGCCACCGAGGTGTCGGCGATTTGCGTGTAGTTGGTGCCGTCGTTGCTGCTGTATTCGATCACGAACCGGTGAACGCCACTGTTGTCGGTGGCAGTCCATGCGATGTTTTCCACGTCACCGGTTGCCCATGAGGTGCTCGCACCTGGTGCGCTGATGCCTGTGACAACCGGATCTTCGGTATCGGGATTCACGTATTCGTCTGCACCAATGTCCCAGGTGCCGGAACGCGGCTGGCCCTCGAGGTGATGCGCTCACACCCGGAGGGGGTGCGCAGCGCCCTGCTCGACTCCCCGTTCCCGCCCAACGCCGACACCCCAGTAGACGAGGTGTTCGTGGTGCTCGAGGCCTTCGAGCAGCTGCTGGCCGACTGTGAAGCCGACGCGTACTGCAGCGAGAACTACCCGGACCTTGCCGGAACCTTCCTCGACACCGTCGCCGCGCTCAACGCCGATCCCGGCGACGTCACCGGCGACGACCTCGTGCTCGGCCTGTACAACGCGTTCCAGGATCCGGGCAGCATCCCGCTCATCCCGTGGGTGATCTACGAGGTGGCGTCCGGAAACACCGGCGCTCTCGATGAGATCGCCACGGGCGGCGGGGCGTATCGGTACCAGGCCGACGAGGACGTCAGCGACAGCGAGGGCCTGTACTTCTCGGTGATGTGTCACGACGAATATGCGATCGGGGACTTCGAGAGGGCCGAAGCGGCGGCCGTCGGGGTGGTTCCGCCGGAGCTCGAGAGCGCCCTGCTGCAGGGCACGTTCGAGGTGACCAGCACGTGCAGCTACTGGAATGCGCAGCAGGCGGTGGACGACTCCCCGGTGGTCAGCGACATCCCGGCGCTCATCCTCGTCGGCGCGTACGACACGGCAACCCCACCCAGCTGGGCGGCCCTGGCTGCCGAGACGCTTCCCAACTCGTTCGTGTTCTCCTTCCCGGGACTCGGGCACAACGTGCTCAACGACCCGTGCCCGATCGAGATCGCCGGCCAGTTCCTCGCCGACCCGTACGGCGAGCCGGATGCCTCCTGCATCGACGCCTTCGACTGGCCGTACTTCGAGTGACGAGATACCCGGCGGCTGAGGTGATCAGCCCCCAGCCGGGGCGGGTGAGAGCGGAGTCTGGGCCTCACGGCTCGCGGAATCGAACCCGCTCCCTCAACCAGGCCGCGGTCCAGGCTTCGTCGACTTGACCTGCTGCGATCGCCTGCATGGCGTGTTCCGCCCCGTCGATGTCTGGTGGATCCGGGTTCCATTTCCCATGGTTCAGGTCGATGAACATGACCATGGCCGCCCAGGCGGCGCGCTTGTTGCCATCGGGCAGTGGGTGATTCCATGCGAGCCTGCAGACCAGTACCGCCGCCTTGTCATACGGATCGGGATAGAACTCCTCGTCGCCGTACCCGGCCTGAGGCGCGTGGAGGGCCGAGTCGGCCAGGTCGGAGCGGGATGCCCGGGCGAGGGTGGCACCGTCGACGCCTGTGGCTTGTTCCGCCAGCCAGTAGTACTCCGCCAGGGCGATGTAGCGGGTCACCGAGCAAGGCGTTCGAGGAGCTCTCGGTCGCGTTCGAGGAGTTCCTTGGCCCGTTGGGTGAACGCCTCGTCCTCGCGGACGCGTTCGATCTCGGCAGCGAGAGCCTTGATGATCAGGGCGTTGACGCTGGTGCCTTCGACACGGGCAACGGCTTCGGCATCGGCGGCGAGTTCCTTGGGGAGGCGAACGGTCGTCTGTTTGCTCATGCAATCATGATATCAGGACTCGACACTATCGCGGATTGACTCCTCTAGCCGGTTGTCTCCTGGTCCTTCCATCGGGTGGCAGCCTCATCCGTCGGTCGCGGCGGGTGGATTCTGCTCGGTTGATGCCGGATTCGTACCGAACGATTCCGCCTGGATGGATCTGCTCGTTGGACCGATGGGTCTCCGCAACCGGGATTCTCGCTGCGCTCAGCTCCTTGGGAGTTGCGTTTCCCGAAACTCCATCCGCGTAGGGGTAGGTCTCATCGACCGTGGGCTCACCGACACCACTGCCCCCGATGGCTTCAGGGACACGGGAGTGGTGCCGGGGTCCGGGCTATTCGTAGCGCAGAGCGTCGCCGGCGCTCATGCGCGTGATGCGACGCAGCGGGAACCGGATCACGATGGCCGTTACGAGCAGGGTGAGGGCGAGGACCGGGAGCAGCGACCACAGCGGGAACACGACGGGGAATGTGGCTTCGAAGGCCCGTCCGATCATCCAGATCAGGAGGCGGGCGATCCCATACCCGAGCGGCACCCCAAACACCCATCCGAGCCCTGCGATCGTCATTCCCTCGGCACGAAGCATGCGGGCGAGGTGGCGACGCCGGGCTCCGATCGAACGGAGGACGCCGAGCTCCTTGGTGCGTTCAAGGGTGTTGACGGTGAGGGTGTTGACCAGGGAGATCATCCCGATGGCGAGCACCGGCACCCCGAGCAGGACGATGAAGGTGAGGATCAGGGTCGCCTCGGCGCGTTGCGCGGCCCGCTCGACGTGGCGCAGTTCGGTCCGCACCGAGTACCCGCCGTCACGCAGCGCCTTGTCGATCGCCCCGGCCGTCGGGTCCA
>CAYXHU010000396.1:0-2602 GCA_964464675.1 uncultured Acidimicrobiia bacterium | reverse complement strand
TACACGTTCGGGTACGGCGAGCTCATGGAGCATGCCGGCCGAGGTGCCGAGCTGGCCGCTTCCGTGCTCGGGATCACGGAAGCCGGAGACCTGGGCGGCAAGAACGTGCTGCGACTCGCGCAGTCCCCGGGCCGGGTCGCCGCCGAGGCAGGAGTGGCCGCCGCAAACGTCGAAGCGGCCGTCGCCGAAGCCCGGCGCAGGCTGCGCTCCGTGCGAGCCTCCAGGGTGCGGCCCGCCCTCGACGACAAGGCGATCGCCGCCTGGAATGGTCTCGCGGTGCGGGCCTTGGCCGAAGCCGGGTCGGCGCTCGGAAACCGCCGCTACGTGGACGCCGCCGCCGACACCGCCGACTTCCTGCTCTCGAAGCTGCGGCGCGGGGACGGGCGCCTGCTCCGCAGCCGACGCGGCGCGAAGGTCTCCGGACCGGCGTTCTGCGACGACTACGGCGCCGTGGCCCTCGGGCTCTTCGCTCTCTACTCGGTGACCGCAGAGGAGCGCTGGTTCACCGAGGCCGTGTCGCTCACCGAGGACATGGTCCGCCTGTTCTGGGACGAGGAGGGAGGCGCGTGCTTCGCCACCGGCAACGACGCCGAGACGCTCATCACCAGGCCGAAGAACCTGTTCGACAATCCCACTCCCTCGGACAACGCACTGGCCGCAGAAGCGCTCATGCACCTCGCGGCATACACCGGGGAGTCCGGCCACTTCGACCGAGTGGAGGCGATCATGCGGGCCGCAGGCATGCTCATCGAATCCCACCCGACGGCTGCCGGCCACTTCCTGGCGCTCGCCGCCGACCTCGTGGAGGGAACACGCGAGCTGGCGATCGTCGGTGACCCACACCACCCGGCGACCCAGGCGTTGGCCGCCCCGGCTCGAGCCGGCTTCCGTCCCAGCCTCTTTGTCGCGATCGGGACCGGGGACACGGTGCCCCTGCTGGCTGGCCGATCCACCCTGGAGGGCCGGGCCACCGCATACCTCTGCCGTGACCACGCCTGCGACGCACCCACAACCGATCCGAAGCATCTCGAGGCGGCGTTGGGGCGCCCGGTGCTGAGCGGCGACTCAACCTCCGACTCCGGCCCGAATCCGGCCACCGGGTAGATTGCACCCGATGGGCGCGCCACAAACACCTCGCCGGCTGCGATGGCCCGCGCTCGACGTGGGCTGGAAGACGTGGCTGCTGCGCGCCACCATCCTGGTCGTCTCCGTCGCGGTCCTCTGGGCGGGATGGAACGCCTTCAAGCTGTGGCGCGCCTGGCAGAACGTCGAGCGGGTCGAGTTCAACGTCGCCGATGCCCGCCAGGCGATCGGTGATCCCGCCAACCCCTTCCTCGGCACCGAGATGCTCGACGACGAGCCCGGCGTCGAGCCTCCGGAGACGCACGACGACCCGATCGAGCTGGTGGACCCGGGCACCACGACCCCGACCTCGCCGCGTGTGGAACCGGAGGCGCTGCAAGCGTTCCTGGTGATCGGCAGCGACCAGAGGGAACAGACCGGGCCCAGCAGCCGCGCCGACGTGATCGTCCTGTTCGTCGTCCCGGCCGACGGCGCCGACCCGATCATGGTGTCGATCCCTCGCGATCTCTATCTCCCGAATCCGTGCACCGGGGGGATGAGCCGGATCAACGCCAACCTGAACGGCTGCGGGGACCTGGCCACCGGGCCGGAGCTGCTGGCCTTGGCGGTCGAGGACTTCACGGGGATCGAGATCGACCACTTCGCCGTCTTCGACTTCGAAGGCTTCCAGCAGGTCATCGACCGGGTCGGCGGCGTGGAGATCTGTGTCGAGCACGCGGTGCGAGACGACAAACCGGACCCGCCCCTGGACCTCCCGGCGGGTTGCACGATGGCCGACGGCGGACAGGCGCTCGCCTGGGTTCGCTCCCGGCACACCCAGGAGCTCGTCGACGGCGTCTGGCAACCCATGGAGGGCGTCAACGACCTGTCACGCAATCAGCGCCAGCAGCAGCTGCTCCTCGAAGCTCTCGACCGCCTCAAGGGCTTCCGGTCGGTCACCGAGTTCTCCGCGCTCGTCGAAGACCTCTCCGACGCCTTCATCATCGACGCGGGACTCTCGCTCACCGACGCGATCGGCATCGCCTGGGACCTGCGCGACCTGCAGCCGAGCCGGATCGCCCGGCCGACGATCCCGGTCTCCTTCTACGTCACCGAGGACGGGGCTTACGTGCTGCTCCCCACCAGCTCGTTCGCCGAGGTCCTCGGGGAGGTCTACCCGAGCGTGGCGGACGTCGTCGCCGGAGGCTGAGCACCGGAAACACCCCCGGTCTCGCGGGGCGAGGCCGTATCATGGCCGCAAGGATCGAGGGAGCGCTTGGAACCTCCGGACTACCCAGACGACCCGGGACCGCCCGAGGAGCAGTTCCCGGCCTTCGACCCGAGCCGCCAGTCGCTGGCGCTGCGGCGGGCGCACGGGTCGGGGGGACGCGGCGGCCCGAACCCGTGGCTGGTGGGCCTCGCCGTCGCGATCGTGCTCGGGGCGGTGAGCATCGCCGCGTTCGGGTTCTTCGCCCCGTCCGACGAGCAGGCGGCCGCGACTACTGGTGGAACCGGCTCGGAGACGACCACCACCACCCCG
>CAYXHU010000395.1:0-2602 GCA_964464675.1 uncultured Acidimicrobiia bacterium | reverse complement strand
GGCCCGCGAGTACGAGGAGTGCGTCGCCAAGGCCGCCGCCGTGCTGGCGGCGATCGAAGGGGCGGGCGGTGTCTGAGTCGTTCGGCGACGTCACGGGCGAGTACCTGGCGATCCGCAGGCACGCCGGGGTGGTCACCGGAGCCCACGACGTGCTCTGGGTGGAGGGGCCGGACGCGGCGACGTTCCTCGACGGCCTGTTGAGCCAGCACGTCGCCGGGCTGCTGCCGGGGGAGGTGGCGAGGTCGTTCCTGCTGGAGCCGCGCGGCAAGCTGCGCGCCGTGCTCTGGGTGTTGCGGGGAGAGGCCGCGGTGGGGCTCGTGTGCGACGCCGGACGAGGTGCCGGGGTGGCGGGCGACCTGGAGCGCTACCGGATCCGGGTGGATGCCGCGATCAGGCGGGAGGACCGTCCGATCTGCGAGCTGTGGGGCCCCGCATCCCCCGGGGTGCTCGAGGCGATGGGGCTGGAGGAACCGGGGGGTTGGATCGACCGTGACGGGGTTCTGGTCGCGTCGATTCCCCTCGCAGGGCTGGATCGTTTCGTCGTCGCGGGCCGCGAGGCCGCCGACCTCGTCGCCGCCGGGGGTGTCGCCTCCGGTTCGACGGCCGCCACGGCGGTGCGTGTGGAGGCCGGGGAGCCCCGGATGGGAGTGGACGTGGACGAGCGGACGATCCCCCATGAGACCGGGTTGGTGCCGCTGGCGGTGTCCTTCACGAAGGGCTGCTATCTGGGGCAGGAGTTGGTGGCCCGCATCGACGCTCGCGGGCACGTGAACCGGCACCTGCGCGGGGTGACGGTGTCGGAGAACGTGCTGCCTCCCGAGGGGGCGCTGCTGACGGCGGAGGGTTCCGGCGAAGTGGGCCGGATCACCTCGGTGTCGGAGTCGCTCACATTGCGGGCCCCGGTCGGGCTGGTGCTGGTACGCAGGGAGGTGGAGCCGGGCACGGAGGTGACGCTGGCCTGGCCGGGAGGCTCCGCTCGCGGGGTGGTGCGGGGTCTCCCTCTCGACGACTTCGCCGATGCCTCACACTCTTCGAACAGTCCGGGATGACGATGGGGACGGAACGCAGGGAGGACGAGTGACGTCGCGGGGCACCGTGGTACTGATCGAGGACGAAGAGGCGATAGCCGACCTGATCCGGATGTACTTCGAACAGGACGGATTCCGGCTCGTGCACGCCGTGGACGGGGAGCGAGGCCTCGACGCCGTCCGGGATCGCAGTCCCCGGGCCGTGCTCCTGGACCTCGGGCTTCCCGGGATCGACGGGATCGAGGTGTGCCGCAGGATCCGCTCGTTCTCCGACGTGCCGGTCATCATGCTCACCGCCCGCGCCGCGGAGATCGACCGCCTCATCGGCCTGGAGATCGGCGCCGACGACTACGTGACGAAGCCCTTCAGCCCTCGCGAGCTGGTCGCCAGGGTGAAGGCCGTGCTCCGCCGCAGTGAGGAGGCGCCCCGGGCCCCCGAGGTGGTCGAGCTGGGGGAGTGGGCGATCGACAGCGGGCGCCGTGAGGTGCGAACGCCGTCGGGTGACGTGATCCGCCCGACGGCCCGTGAGTTCGACCTGTTGTGGTACCTGGCCGAGAACCGCGGTCTCGTGCTGTCGCGTTCCCAGATCCTCGAGGCGGTCTGGGGCTACGAGTACTTCGGGGAGACCCGCACGGTGGACGTGCACGTGCGCCAGCTCCGCAAGAAGCTCGACGGCGTGCCGATCGAGACCGTGTGGGGCGTCGGCTACCGCCTGGCGGACTGACGTGCGGAGGCGCTTCTTCTGGGGGATGGTCTCGGTGGCGGTAGTCACCGTGGTGATCGGCGGCCTCACCGCGGCGTTCCTGGTGGACCGGGAGGTGGACCGGTCGGTTCGGGCCGAGTTCCGGAGGCAGGCGGAGGCGACGGCGGCGTTGGTGGATGCGGGGCTGCGGGCGGAGCCGGCCGGCGGGCCGGCCGGCCCGCGGGCTCCGCTGCGCAACCTCGGCCAGCTGCTGACGGTGGTGGGCGCAGTCGGAGGGCACGACTACGTGGAGGCGGCGCTGGTGGGTGACCGAGGCGCGGTGACCGTGCTCGGAGAAGGTGCCGGGACGCTCATCGACCAGATCCCGGGCGGTGCCGGGAGGGTGGAACGGCCGGTGGAGTTCGAAGCGGAGGTCGAGGGCCGCTCCGTCGCCGCGTTCGCCACGCCGGTGCCGCTTCCGGACCGGGGCACGGTGCTCGTCGTGTTCGGCACCGATCTCGAGCTGGTTCCCTGGGGAGCGGTGGCCGTTCGGATGTTGTTCGCAGTCGCCCTCGGCGTGCTGCTGGCGTCGCTGCTGGCCGGCTCGCTGTCGCGGTTCCTCACCCGCCGTCTCGAGGGCCTCGGCGGAGCGGCCGGGCGGCTCGCCTCGGGGGATCTCAGCGCCCGCGCACCCGTGGAAGGGGACGACGAGGTGACCGAGGTCGCGGTCGCATTCAACGACATGGCAGCGCAACTCGAGGAGAGCCGCCGCAGGGAACGGGAGTTCCTGGTGAGCGTGAGCCACGATCTGCGGACCCCGCTGACGACGATCTCCGGATACGCCGAGGCGATCGACGAGGGCGTCGTGCAGGGCGGCGAGCTGACACGGGTG
>CAYXHU010000394.1:0-2611 GCA_964464675.1 uncultured Acidimicrobiia bacterium | reverse complement strand
GGACACCCAGACGACCCGCTCGAACAGCAGCCCGGGCCTGAGCTCGTCCTGGACCTGAGCGACTCCCAGTTCGATCCGCTGCCCCAGGGCGAGGCACGTAACCGGCGGCACCGTCCACGGGACGTCGTCTACCCGCCACAGGGCATCGCTCACGTCGAAGGCGGTGCCTCCGGGTGCGTCCCGATTCGTGCTGAAGCCGATGGTGATGCCGCCGCCGTCGGTGTCGACGACCACCGCGTACCCGGCCCGCCGCTCGATGGCGAGGTCCCCGCCGGACCCGCCGTTCCCTCCATCCTGATTGCATCCCGCGGCCGCCACCGCTGCCAGGGCGACGACCACGGCCACGAGGCGAGACATGCTGACTGCCATGGCGACAGCCTAGGCGCGCCGACCCCCGCCTCTACACTCGCCGGTGCGCGCGAGGGAGACGATCAAATGGCAGACAGCGGGTTCTTCCTGGGCGGTGTCGTCGACCCGGAGACCGGGGAGCGAACCGGGGACACGATCTCCTACGACCCGGACGACCTGACCACCCACGGCGTCATCGTGGGGATGACCGGGTCCGGGAAGACCGGCCTCGGGATCATCTACCTGGAAGAGGCCCTGAGATCCGGCCTTCCGGTGCTGGTCCTGGACCCGAAAGGGGACATGACCAACCTGGCGCTCACCTTCCCCGACCTGGCGGCCTCGGACTTCAGGCCGTGGATCGACGAGGCGGCGGCGCGTCGCTCCGGGATCGGCCCCGACGAGCACGCTGCCGAGACGGCGGCCTCGTGGAAGTCGGGGCTCGAGTCGTGGGGCCTGGACGGACGGGACATCGCCGGGCTGCGGTCCGCGCCGGTCACGATCTACAGCCCCGGTTCGGAGGCAGCGGTGCCCCTCGACGTCCTCGGGTCTCTGGCCCCGCCGGAGGACGCGGCAGACATGGAGGCGGTGCGCGACGAGATCGAAGGCTTCGTGTCGGGGCTCCTCCGGCTCGTCGGTGTGGACGCCGATCCGCTCGCCAGCCGAGAGCACATCCTGCTGTCCAACCTGATCGAAGACGCCTGGGACGACGGGGAGGACCTGACCCTCGAGACCCTGCTGGGGCGGGTGCACCGGCCCCCGATGCGCAAGCTCGGCGTGTTCGAGATGGACGCCTTCTTCCCGGAGAAGGACCGGCTGGCGCTCGCCATGCGGCTGAACGCGCTCGTGGCGTCCCCGTCGTTTTCGGCATGGCGCGCCGGCGTCCCGCTCGACATCCCGTCGATGCTGTGGACCGCCGACGGCGACCCGCGGGCGGCGATCGTGTATCTGGCGCACCTGTCCGACGACGAGCGCCAGTTCGTGGTGACGCTGATGCTCTCGAAGCTGATCACGTGGATGCGGACCCAGCCCGGCTCCAGCGACCTGCGGGTGCTCGTCTACATGGACGAGGTCTTCGGCTTCGCTCCGCCGACCGCCGCACCTCCGGCGAAGAAGCCGATCCTCACGATCCTCAAGCAGGCCCGGGCCTTCGGGGTCGGCATGCTCCTCGCGACGCAGAACCCGGTGGATCTCGACTACAAGGCGATGTCGAACGCCGGCACCTGGTGCATCGGCCGGCTCCAGACCGAGCGCGACAAGGCGAGGATCCTCGAAGCCCTCCAGTCGGCCCGAGGGGACACCGACGTTGCGGCACTCGACGAGCTGATCTCCGGCCTCGGGAAGCGCCAGTTCGTGCTGCACAACACGAGGGAGAAGGCACCGGCCGTGTTCACCACACGGTGGGCGATGTCGTATCTCGCCGGGCCGCTCACCCGCGATCAGCTCGGAGCGCTGACCGGCCAGGACCCGCGCCGCGCCGCGGCCCGCGCCGCTCCCAAACCGCCTGCGACTCCCGACGACGAGAGCATCGTGGCGCCGGCGGTGGCCGCGGGGGTCGCCGCCCGCTACTGCGACCCGGGGGCCCGGTGGCTCGAGGAGGCCGGGGCCGACCCGAAGGGGACGGCGCTGTCGGCCGCCCTCGCGGTCCGGGTCCGGCTGACGTTCGACGATCGCGCGTCAGGGCTGGACCACACCGAGGAGTGGGAGGCCGTCTACCACCCGATTGCCGATCCCTTCGAACCTGCCGGCGCCGTCCCGGTGGACCACGACCCCCGGGACTTCGTGGACACGGCCCCGCCGGGGGCCACGTACGTGCTGCCGGAGGCGCCGATCGACACCAAGCGCTTCTTCTCCGATGCGGCCCGGGCCGTCGCCGATCACCTGTATCGGAACCGGACCGTCGCCGTGCTCCGGAACGCGGAGCTCCATCTCTACTCCCGAGTCGGCGAGAGCCGGGATGCCTTCCGGGAGCGGTGCGAGACCGCAGCCGCCGACCGCGCCGACGAAGAAGCGGCCAAGATCAGGGACCGGTTCGAGGGAAGGCTGGACACGGTGCGGGAGCGCATCGAGGACGCCCGCATGAACGTGGACCACGCCGAGGCGGAACTGGCCGACACCCGCCAGGAAGAGATCCTCGAAGGGGCGGGGACGCTCATCGGGGTGCTGTTCGGGGGCCGCAAGTCGACTCGCACGATCACGTCGAACCGATCCCAGACGAAGCGAGCCGAGCGGAAGCTGCAGACCGCCGAACGCAAGCTCACCGACA
>CAYXHU010000393.1:0-2622 GCA_964464675.1 uncultured Acidimicrobiia bacterium | reverse complement strand
CCCAAGGCCAACGCCGACGCGTTGATCCAACTCGCCCGCCAACGCTTCGGCGACCTCACCCAGGCCGAGGAAGCCATGTTCCGCACCGCCGGCGACGGCACCGTCGCCGACTGCGCCCTCGGCGAGGCCGACACCGGGGCCGTCATCGCCGTCCCCACCGACCAGAACATCCACGTGCGGCCCTACCAGCTCTGCGACGGCGGCACCCCGGTGACCAGGAAGTTCCTCACGCTCGATTAGGAAGACAATGCCCCACCTCATCACCCCGATCCTGGTCGAGGGCGTCCCCCTCTGCTGCGACCCGGTCGCCCGGCGCACCACCGAGGTGCTGATCGACTCCGCCGTCGAGATCGCGCCGGACGAGTGGGAGATCTTCCGCGCCACGGCGTGGGGGGACGAGACCTCCAACCC
Source organism: uncultured Acidimicrobiia bacterium (assembly GCA_964464675.1). Classification (GTDB taxonomy): domain Bacteria; phylum Actinomycetota; class Acidimicrobiia; order Spongiisociales; family UBA11373; genus CAYXHU01. The sequence continues at coordinate 2,211 of CAYXHU010000393.1, read as the reverse complement.
GCAGGCCGAGAGCACGGAGGTGGTCGAGGGGGCGGTGGTCTTCGGGGTGTGCTGCGCCTCGAGCGTCCAACTCGAGGTGTGGGGCGAGATCGAGACCCTCGACGCCGGCTGGGACTGGCTCGAGGTCCGGCTCAACGGCACCCGGGCGTTCCACCACGAGAGCGCCGACACCTCCGAGGACCCGTGGGACACGGTGGCGGTGGGCCCCTTCACGGTGGACCTCAGCCTCGACGAGCGCCCCTGCGGCCATCTCATCGAGATCGAGGGATCCACCGGCGACCTGACCGCCAACAACGACGTCTGGTGGCGGGCCCGGCTGGTTTCGATCAGTTGACAGGTCCTCCGGGGCGTGAGGCTCCATGTCGACCTCGAAACCCTGCAGCTCATCGAGGGGCCCGGTTTCCGCAACCCGGTCACGTCCCTGCGTTTCAAGCGTGGGGACGCGGCCCAGCTGGAAGTCGTCTTCCTCGAGGACGGCACCACCGCCGCCGAGATCGGCGACCCGGCCACCCTCGAACTCCAGTTCGGCATCAAGCCGCGGGGCCGCTACGACGTCGGATACCTGGTCCACGAGGCCGGCTGGACCCTGCCCGAGGCCGGCGCCCCCGCCCCCGTCTACCTCTGCTCGCCGAGCTTCAACACGGTCGAACTCGACTCGGCCATGCAGGTGGGCTCGTCGGCCGGCTCGGAACTCTCCGAGATCACCCTGATGGGCGAGATCACCTGGCGCGAGGGCACCGGCGACCCCACCTCGACCCGCACCTTCACGGTGGTGGTCGAAAACGACGTGAACCGGGGCACCGAGGGGGTCCCGGAAAGCGCCGATCCTCCCTACCCGCCGCCCGGGGACATCGAGTTGATCGCCCGCAAGGGGGTGGCGGACGGCTACGCGGGCCTCGACGGCGCGGGCAAGCTGCCGACGGCCCACCTCCCGGAAGACTGGCTCGACGATCGTGCCGTCCGCTTCGACCAGGCCCAAGAGCTCTCCGAGTCCCAGCAGGCCCAGGCCCGCGACAACATCGGAGTGGGCACCGGCAAGCACAACCTCGCCGCCTCATCCGCCCCCACCGTCAATGACGACTCGTCGGCCGGCTACTCGGAGGGCTCGATCTGGATCGACACTACTGCCGACGAGAGCTACCGGTGCGTGGACGCCACGGCGGGGGCGGCGGTCTGGATCAACACCACCCTGACCGCCGACGAGCTGCACGCCGTCGCCACCCAGGGGGTTGTCGGCGACCCCTCGCCCCAGCTCGGCGGCAACCTCGATTTCGCGGGCCACCTGCTGCGGAACATGAAGGTGGGGTTTGCCGAGTCCACCGACTATTTCGACGTGTCCGGCGCCCCCACCGAAGACACTCTCCAGCACAACGGGGCAAACATTCTCGTCGTCAGTGGCAGAAATACGGGCGTGAACAACGGATTCTGGAGAAACTGGACTTCGGAAACCACCAAGCCCGTCGCCGATGGATCTCATGACGGGCAACTGCTCGTGATACTCTTCGATTGCATTGCGTCAAGCGGGGGCTATCACTGGACTCTCAAGGACTCCGGAAACACGTCCTTGCAGGGGGATTTCGTGGTGTCGGGATACTGGGAAGATGAACCGCAAAGCATGTTGGTGCTCCGCTGGGACGCTTCAGCTGGGAAGTGGCGGGAGATGTTCCGGCGGCACTACGGCCTCAGGATGGGGTCGGGCTCCTGCCCCGGCGCCAATGCTGCGGCAGAAGGATTCGGGACAATCGCCTCCGGGGAAAACTCGCATGCGGAGGGCTCCGCGACAATCGCCTCCGCCAGCTCCGCGCATGCCGAGGGCACCGGCACGACAGCTTCCGGCAGCTATGGTTCCCATGCCGAGGGAGACGTCACGACGGCATCGGGCGAGGCCGCCCATGCCGAGGGCCGGAGCACTGTAGCTGCAGCGCAGTGGAGTCACGCGAAGGGCTACTATTCCAACGCCGACAAGATCGGCCAGATGGCTCATGCAATCGGCAGGTTCGGCAGCAATGGCGATGCCCAATACAGCCGCATGGTCGGGCGTCGGGCTACTGTAGACGCCACCCCGGCGTACGCAGGTCCAAACCAGACGTCCGGCATTGTGGTCCCGCAGGACACGGCATGGAACGTGCGGGTCGAGGTCGTCGCGGCCCAGCAGGGCATGGCCAATGTCGCCAAGTGGGACCTGGAATGTCTGCTCGCCAACAACAACGG
>CAYXHU010000392.1:0-2623 GCA_964464675.1 uncultured Acidimicrobiia bacterium | reverse complement strand
ACATGAACCTCGCCGACGGCGCCCTCATCACCGAGCCGATCGCGGTCGCCTCGGCGACCGTGCTCACGTTTTGGCACTGGATCGACGCCGAGGAGAGCGGAGCCTACCCCGGGCGCTGTTACGACGGGGGCATGGTCGAGATCTCCTATGACGGCGAGGTGTGGACGCAGATCACGCCCGACGGCGGCTACAGCCACACGATCCGCGCCGGCAGCGTTCCGGGACCCTTCCCCGAGGACACGCCCGTCTTCTCCGGCGCGCGGGATTGGCATGAGGAGACCTTCACGCTCGAGACGACGCCGGGCGTCGCGCAGTTCCGTTTCCGCTTCGGGAGCGACGGAGCCGACACCCGCGAGGGATGGTACATCGACGATGCCCGCATCCGATCCTGGGACGAGCTCGCCGGCGTTGCCGACTCCCGCGTCATCCGGTTGCGCCCGGTGCTGCATGCCGCGCTGCCCAACCCGTTCTCGCCCTCCACGCAGATTGCGTTCGAGCTTCCCGAGGCGGGGGACGTGCATGTCAGTATCCATGATCTCCAGGGACGCACGGTGCGCACGCTCATCGGAGGCCATCTCGCGGCTGGAACCCACCGGGTCATCTGGGACGGCAAGGGGGATCATGGCCGCGCCCTCGGCGCCGGCGTCTATTTCTGCCGCTTGGACAGCGGCACGACCCGATTGGTGAGGAAGATCGCATTGATTCGCTGACACCGGAGGATTCGAGATGCTCTTCCATCCCCCCATCCACCGGGTAGGCATGCTCGCCACCCTGCTCGTGGTCATGGTCGCCGGCGTGGAACGCCCCCCGGAGTGCGACCATGCCTGCCGATTCTGGGGAGTGATCGGCGTCAATGTCGACCCCGCGATCGTGGACGACCAGTTGGTCAGCGGCAAGCATTCCCTCCTGACGCTCGCCTCCACGAACGACGACGGGTGGGGAATCACCTATTTCGCACCGGGCCACTCGCCCTTCACCCCCGATCGCCCGCAGGTACTGCGGGGAGGACCGAGGGCCGACCACGCCTATGACACGCGCTATTCGGAAGCGGTCGCCGAGATGCTCGACCTCGAGCCCGAGTGCGCCGTCGTCCACATCCGAGCGGCGACCACCGGCCACACCGGCCTCCCCGATCCGCACCCGTTCCACCGCGGGCGGCTGGTCTTCGCCCACAACGGCACCATCTACACCTCGGATCTCATCGAACTCCTGGAGGCCGATGATCCCAGCTACCTGGCGAAGCACCCGCCCGACTACGTCGATCCCCACATCGACAGCGAGCTCTACTTCCTCTACGTGCAGAAGCTCCTGCTGCAGGGCGTGCCGGACCGGAGCGGCGATCCCAGCCATTCGCTTCGCGATGCGCTGCCCGCCGCAGCGCTGCGCCTCTTGGATCAGGGAGCGATTCAGACCGCGGCCAACTGCATGGCAACCTGTGGTGACACGCTCTACGCCCTCCGGTTCGATCGTAATGACATCGAGCGCTACAAGGTCCGGTACAAGAAAACCCCCGGTGGTTGGACGATTGCCTCCGAGCCGGTCGGATCCGATACGACGGGATGGGAGGCGCTGCCGCCGAAGAGCCTCGGGATCTTCACCACCACGAGCCCTCCCGACATCGTCACCGTCTATCCCCCGCCCACCGATCCGTACGTCACGGTTTCGAACCTTCGGATCGACGACGATATGAACGGAGCGAGCAAGGGCAACGGGGACGAGCAGGCCGACGCGGGTGAGATCATCGAGCTCGTCCCGCTGCTGGAGAACGAGGGGGGGAGGGCGGCCGTCGCCCTCTCGGTGCGCCTTCGCACCGATGAGGCGCACTGCGAAATCCTCGACAGCGTGGCCGTCTATCCCGACATCCTTCCCGGTGAGGTGGTCGTGCCCGAATCACCTTTCGTCCTGGCGATCAGTCCCGACGCCCCGCCGGGCTTCACTCTCGACCTCGCGCTCGTGATCACCACCCTTTACGATCTGGGATGGCCCAACGAGCCGAGCCCCCCCGAGGAAGCCTCTCTCGAGTGGACCCGTCCCCTGGAGATCTACGTTCAGGCGCCGGAGATCGATGTGCTGTCCCCCATCGTCGACGCCAGGCTCCTGATGCCCGGCGACGAAGCCGACATTCGCATCTCCCTGCGCAATGAGGGCAACGAAGACGCGATCGATCTGGAGGCGATCCTCTCCTCTCCATCCGAGCATGTGTCGATCCTCCAAGGCTCGGGCATCATCGATCGGCTCATGCCGGGAGAGACGGCCGAACTCGAGCCACCTTTTCGGATCGCCGTCGATCCCTCCTGTCCCGATCCCGAGATTCTGGGGTTCGACCTGGATATCTCGGCCGACTGGGGGATCACGGCCGAGGGTGGGTTCGAGCTCCCGGTGGGCGGCTTTGCCGACGCCATGGAGGAGGGCGCGGGCGATTGGAGCCACGAGGCCGGCATGCCGGGATACGGCAACGCCTGGCACCTGAGTGATCTTCAAAACCACACCCCGGATGGAGTCTGGTCGTGGAAGTGCGGCTCACCCGAGCTCGGCGAGCCCTATGACGATCTCCTCGATGCGATGTTGACGACGCCCGAGATCCCGCTGGCTCCGTACACCGAGCTCCGATTCTGGCACCTGA
>CAYXHU010000391.1:0-2633 GCA_964464675.1 uncultured Acidimicrobiia bacterium | reverse complement strand
GACGACGGCGTACACCAGAGGTGATGCGGCGGCGACGATGGTTGCCAGTTCGTTCATGCGCTACTCCTCGACGAACACCGCCAGCCCGGATCTGCGTCGCCGCAGCACCCGGCGCGCCTGGTACCCCCCGGCCAGCACGGCTGCCAGGACCAGGATCCCCTGCAGCACCCCGCCGATCGCCGAGTCGAGGCCCAGCCGCAGGCTGAGCTGGGTGCTGCCCACCGACAGCGCCATGAAGAACAGGGCGATCGGGGCGATCCAGGCAGCCCGGAACGCCGCTAGGAGGACCACCAGGATGGCGAGGAACCCGTACCCGCCCGAAACGGACGGCACCAGCTTGTGGTGAAACCCGGTGGCCTGGACCGTTCCGGCGATCCCCGCCAGAGCGCCGCACAGCGCAAAGGCCGACAGCATGTACCGGCCGGTGGGGATCCCGAGCAAGAAGGCGCTCCGGGAGTTGTTGCCGACCGCCTTCAGCCGCAGCCCGAACGACGTGCCCCGCATCAGGAAGTACACGCCGACCACCGCGGCCCCGGCCAGGAGCAGGGCGAGCCAGGAGTAGTCGCCCACCTCCGGCATCCAGGTGTCCCGTCTGAACAGATCGGTGCCGCTCGTCGAGGCCACGCCGGCCCGCTTCCACGGACCGATGATGAGGTAGGTGGCCAGGCCGGTGGCGACGAAGTCGAGCCCAAGGCCGCCGAAGATCTCGTTGACCTTGCCGTAGACCTTCAGCACGCCGGCGAACAGGCCCCAGATCATGCCCCCGGCGATGCCGGCGACCAGTGTGAGCGGGACGAGCAGCGCCGGAGGACCCGGGATCTCCCTGGCCACCCAGGCCGCCGCGATCGCCCCGACGACGATCTGGCCCTCGATGCCGATGTTCCACAGGCCGGCGGCGAACGTCACGATCAAGCCCGCCGCGGCCAGGGTGAGCGGCACCCAGGTGAGCAGCGTGTCGGGGAGCTTCACCGAGGATCCGAGCGAACCGCTCCAGATGAGCCGGAACGACTCGAACGGGTTGGCGCCGGCGGCGACGAGCAGCAGCATGCCTACCCCGACCGCCAGCGCGATCGGGATGAGGAACACGGCGGCGCGCTTCACCCGGTCGCTCACGCCACCTCCTTCCCACCGATGAGGTGCCCGAGATGCTCTCCGTCGGTGTTCCGGGCATCGAGGACGCTGAGCACCCTGCCCCCGAAGAACACCAGGATCCGGTCGCTGTATCGCAGCAGCTCGTCGAGGTCCGCCGACGCGAAGACGATCGCGGTGCCCCGGTCGCGACGCTGCAGCAGAGTCGTCCACACCCAGTCGGCCGACTCGATGTCCAGACCGCGGGTCGGGTGCTCCATGAGGAGCAGGCGAATGTCGGACGGCATCATCGCCAGCAGGAGCCGCTGCTGGTTCCCGCCCGAGAGGGACTCCGCGGTGGACTCGGGTGTGCCCTTGATCGAGAACTCCTCGATGAGCCGGGCTGCGTTCGCCCTGGCCTCCTCCCAGTCCACGAAGAATTCCGGTGCCCCGGCTGCGAGCAGCAGGTGCTCGGTGATCGTCAACCCGTGCACCAGCCCCTCTTCGAGCCTGCCGGCCGGCAGGTAGTGCACCCGGGCGTCCAGGTAATCGCGATACGGCCGCCCGGCCATGTTCGCCCCGTCGAGGAGGATGGTGCCCGACTCCGGGGCGAGCAGTCCTGTGCACGCCTGCAGGAGCAGCCGCTGCCCGCTTCCCTCCAGGCCGGCGAGCCCGACGATCTCGGCCGCGTTGACTTCGAGGCTGAGGTCGCTGGTGGTGAGCAGCCGGGACTGCAGCGTGACACCGTCGAACCGGATCACAGGCGTGCCCTGTTCGACGGGATGCGCCGCCGTCGGGGTCACCATTTTCCCGAACATCATCTCGACGAGCCGGTCCGTCGGGCAGGGCAGCTCCGCCTCGCCGACCACCTTCCCCAGCCGCATCACGGTCACCCGATCGCAGAGATCCTCGACCTCTTCGAGCTTGTGGGAGACGAAGATCACGATCATGCCTTCGGCGGCGAGAACCTTCAGGGTGGCGAAGAGCTGGTCGCGCTGGGTCGCGGAGATGCCGGTCGTCGGCTCGTCGAGAATGAGCACCTTCGCTCCGAGCCACAGGAGCCGGGCGATCTCGAGCTGCTGACGCTCGCCGACGGTGAGCGACCGCGCCGGAGCGTCCGGGTCGAACGAGAACCCGAACCGCTCGCTGAGCTCGTGCAGGGCCCGTATCCCGCCGTCGCGATCGAGCCGCTTCCCGGACCCGAGCATGAAGTTGTCGAGCACACTGAACGGCAGGAAGACCAGTGGGTCCTGGTGGAGCATGCCGATGCCCGCCGCGATCGCATCGCGAGGAGATCGCAGGTCGAGGCGCTCCCCCTCGTAGCGGACCTCCCCGGAGTCGGCCTCGATGAAGCCCGACAGGACCTTCATGAGCGTGGACTTGCCGGCTCCGTTCTCTCCGAGCAGTCCATGGAGCTCGCCGGCCTCGACGCGCAGGCTCACGCCGTCGTTCGCCCGGACCGCATCGAAATGCTTGTGGATGTCCACCAGCTCGAGGCTCATCGTGGAGGTGAGGCTACCCGCAGCGGCCCACCGTCGCGCAGACGCGGGTGGGAGGGGCGTGCG
>CAYXHU010000390.1:0-2636 GCA_964464675.1 uncultured Acidimicrobiia bacterium | reverse complement strand
AAGATTCATGGGATGGAGCATGGACTGGTACGCCGGCTTTCCTGCGCTCTACTTCTACTTCCCACTGCCGGCGCTCGCGATCGTCGGCCTCGACCTGGTGCTCCCGTACGGCGTCGCCTTCAAGCTGGTCACCGTTGCGGGCCTGGTGGCGCTGCCGGCCGCGTCGTACTACTTCGCCCGCGGCATGGGGTTCTCGCGACCGGTGTCCCTCGTCGGGGGGGTCTCGGGGTTCACCTTCGCCTTTATGGAGAGCTTCTCGATCTACGGCGGCAACACTCTGTCGACGCTTGCAGGCGAGTACTCGTTCTCGTGGTCCTTGGCGCTGTCCCTGGTCTATCTGGGCATGGTGATCCGCAACACCCGTCGGGGCCGCGGGTTCACAGCCGGGCCGGCCATCGTGCTGGCGCTCACCGCGTTGTCGCATCTCATCACGACGCTCGTGGTGGTGCTGGCCAGCCTGCCGTTGCTGCTCCGCAAGCGAGGCCCGGCGACCGTGGTCGGTGCCTGGGCGGTCGGCTTCGGTCTCGCTGCGTTCTGGGCGGTCCCGCTGCTGCTGCGCATCGGCTACACGACCGACATGCGGTGGTACCCGGTGACCGACATCTACGCGGTGTTCCCGCGGGAGATCTGGCCGGTGATGCTGCTCGCCGCAGGCGGGTTCGCCTGGGCGATCGCCAAGCGGTATGTGGTCGGGCCGGCTCTGGCGCTGGTCGCCATCCCGATCGCCGGCTTCTACCTCATCCAGTACCTCGACTTTCGCAAGCTCTACAACGCCCGTCTCCTCCCGTACTGGTACTACGTCGCCTTCCTGTTCGGAGGCTTGTTCGTCGGGATGGCGCTCGTCGCCGCGGTGCGGAGGCTCCGCAGCGACTCCCGGCTCCTGTGGTCGGTGACCGGCGCGGCGGCGGTCTTCTTCCTGGTGGCGGCCGGATTCGGTGTGCAGAAGGCGCCGGCATGGGCCAAGTGGAACTACACCGGATACGAGGGCAAGGATGCCTACCCGGAGTACGAGGCGTTGATGGGCACGCTCGACGCGCTTCCGCCGGGCCGAGTGATGTGGGAGGCCAACAGCGAGCTGAACCGGTACGGCACGCCCATGGCGCTGATGCTCACCGGGTACTGGAGCGACGGGCACCCCTCGATGGAAGGCCTGCTCTTCGAATCGTCTGTGACCACCCAGTTCCACTTCCTGAACGCCTCAGAGGTGAGCCAGCGTCCCTCGAACCCGATCCCGGGGCTCGACTACCACCGGCTCGACTTCGACCGCGCCACGGCGCATCTGGCCGTGTACGGGGTCTCGTACTACGTGTCGTTCACCGACGAGGCGACCACAGCCGCCGCCGAGGCCGGGCTCGAGGTGCTCGCCGAGCCCGAGCCGTTCACGGTGTACGCCCTGCCGGAGAGCCCCATGGTGGAGGTCGCCACCTTCGAGCCGGCCGTCTGGGCCGGGGACGGGTCGTTCCACGACGCCGCCCTCGAGTGGTACGACGACGTCACCCGCCTCGATCGCTGGGTGGTGGAGGGCGGACCCGAAGAATGGCCGCGCATCACCGAGATCTCCCGATCGGACTCACGCGACCGAATCGTCGCCGTCCGGGAGGTCGGAGACGTAGACATCGGACACCATCACGTCTCGTTCCGGACCGAAGCGGTCGGGGTGCCGCACCTCGTCAAGGTCTCGTACTTCCCCAACTGGCAGGCAGACGGCGCAGAGGGCCCGTGGCGAGCGGCCCCGTCCTTGATGGTCGTGGTTCCCACCCAGGAGGAGGTGACGCTCGAGTTCCAGAACACCACCGGCGAGTACCTGGGGCTGGCTCTCAGCCTCGCTTCGGCCGTCGGAGTGGGCGCCTGGTGGGTGATGGACCGGCGGCGGAGGGGCGGCGCTTCGGCCGCCTGATCAGCGGCTCTTCCACAGGTGCCAGCGGATGCGCAGGAGCCCGACAACGGTGCGCGGCACCCTGGACAGGAACGACGACCGAGCGTCGCGCTGCTCCTCCACGACGGCGGGGATCTCCTTGATCCGATACCCGGCACGCTCCGCCCGCAAGACGAGCTCGGTGTCGAACAGGTCCTGGGTGGATCCGACCAAAGGCACGACGGCGTCCACGACCTCGCGGCGCACCATCTTCATGCCGTGGGTGTCGCTCACCCGCGAGTGGAACAGCACACGCAGCAGGAAGTTGAAGACCAGGGTGCCGGCCCGCCTCAGCAGGCTGCGGCGGTCGTCGGCGCCGGCAACCCGCTTCGAGGCGAGCACGAGGTCGGCGACGTCGCCGAGCTCGAGGGCATCGGCGAGGAATCGGCCCGAGAAGTAGTCGATATCGAAGTTCACCACCCACGTCCCGATGGCACTCCGGAAGCCGGCCCGCATCGCCGCCCCGTAGTCGGGCCGCGGCAGTTCCAGCACTCGGACCTCGTGGTGGCCCTCGGCCAGGTCGTGAGCGATGCGCGCCGTGTCGTCCGTGGACCCGTTCTCGGCGAGGATCACCTCGAACGAGACACCCGTGGCGCGCACCTCGTCGAGGAGGCGCGCCACCGCGCCGGGCAGGTATCCGGCCTCGTTGTGGATGGGGACGACGACGCTGACCGTGTGGGTCATGACCTGGGGAGTCTAGGCGGCGCCGTCCGTGCGTTCG
>CAYXHU010000389.1:0-2650 GCA_964464675.1 uncultured Acidimicrobiia bacterium | reverse complement strand
GGTCTTCGAGCTCACCCTGACGTTCCTGGACGCCGGAGAGGTGACCATCGCCGTCGAAGTGCGCGACGAGGCACCCTGACGCCCCGGATCCCGGCCGTCGGGCCGGTGGTAGGTTGATCCCTTCCCCAGTCAAGGAGATCGACCGTGTTCAAGCTCCTGATCGTGTTCGGCGTGTTCTTCGCGGTGGCCACCTTCCCGGCCACCTGGCTGCTGATGCTGTTCCTCGGCAACGTCGGCGTGAACGTCGGATTCCTCGGGGCGCTCCCGCTGGGCATCCTCGTGTCGGCGCTGATCGGCGGGGCATCTGCGACGACGTATTGATGCCGGCGTGAGGGCGGCGACGTCGGTTCACCGGCTCGACCCGGGCCTGGCGCTACGGGACGGGACGTTCGACCCCACCGCGGTGCTGGTGATGCGCCTGGTGCGCAAGTCGTGGCTGCCGCTGCTGTGGGCCGGCCTCATCGTCTCCTTGCTGCTGGGGGTGCGCCAGACCATCGAGGAAGAGATCGAGGGGTACACGAGCGTCGGGAGCTTCCTCTCGGCGCTGCTCTCGCCGCTCGCCGGCGTGGCGGCCAGCTTCGCAGTGCGATTGACCTACCCGCTCGTCGCCCTCGTGCTCGCCTACCCGCTCACCCGGTGGAGCAGACCCTCCGACTACGCGGCGCGCCTCGGCGTCGTGCGCCACTTCACGATGTGGCGCGACCGACTCCACCTCGCCCGCGGCTACGCGGCCCTGCGGTGGAGCAGGCTGGTACGCGACACCGCCGCAGCGCGGCTCGGCACGAGGGGACGGCGGTTCGTCGTGGCCGAGGTCGTGCTCACATGGTCGAACCCGGTGCTCATCGTCGCCTGGCTCGTCGTCGGCGTCGTCGTCGCGTAGCGGGCCGCGCTCGGGATGCTTCCGGAGTCAATATGATGCGCCCGGCGTGAGCACCGCCGAGCCCCCCGAAACCCCTCCCGACCCGCAGATCGAGGCCGCCGGGCTGGTCCGGGCGCCACTGACGTTCCTCGGGCGGTTCTTGCTCAAGCTCAACCCCGTGGACCGGGTCATGTCGGACGAGGAGCGCGCCGCGGTCACCGGCGAACTGTTCTTCGAGGAGCACGAACGGCGCCTCTACCTCTGGCGGTTCTTCGTGCTCATCGTGCTGTCCACGCTGCTCGCCGCCCTCGGGCTGGTGGCGAACAGCGTGGCGGTGATCATCGGCGCGATGCTCGTCGCCCCGCTGATGACGCCGATCATGGCGGCCGCTGCGTCGCTCGTGCTCACCGACATCCGGCGTCTCATCACGAGCGTGCTCGTCATCGCCGCCGGGACGGCGGCGGCGATCGGGACCGGGGTGTTCGTCACCTGGCTCGGGCTCGGGACCTTCACTTCGGCCGCCTCACTGCCGTCGGAGATCCTCGGCCGCACCCAGCCCTCCCTGCTCGACCTCGGCGTGGCGGTGGCCGCCGGCCTGGCCGGCGGGTACGTGCTCACCCATCCCCGTGCCAGCTCGTCGCTCCCCGGGGTGGCGATCGCGGTTGCGTTGGTGCCGCCGCTGGCCACGGTGGGGATCCTCCTGCAGATCGGGGAGACGTCGCTGGCCCGCGGCGCATTCCTGCTCTTCTCCACCAACCTCGTGGCCATCGTCCTGTCGGCGATCATCGTGATGATCGGCTCCGGGTTCGTGCCGCCCGAGCTCCGGCTCGAGAGCGTGCGATCGGCCCGCATCGGGCTGATCGTCACCCTCGCCCTGCTGGTCGGGATCGCCGTTCCGCTGACCATCCACACGGTGGGGGTGGTGCAGGACAACCACTTCGCCCAGACGGTGATCCGCGAGGTGGCCCGCTGGGACCCGAACAGCTCGATCGAGCGGCTCGACGCCGACATCCGGCCCGGGAACCGCGCCGAAGTGGACCTCGTCGTCGCCACCACCTCACAGGCGCCGCAGCCCTCCTGGAAGCTCGCCGAGGCCCTGGCCGACGCCACAGGGCGCACCATCGAGGTGACCGTTCGCTACCAGCTCGAGGTCGAGGATGCGGCGACGTCGGGCTGAGCGCCTCGGGATCGCCGGGCTCGCCGCGATCGTGCTCGCCGGCACCGCGGCGTGCTCGTTCGGGGGCGGGTCCGCCGATCCGCTGACGGTCTTCGGCCCGTGGCGCGGGACGACGGCCGAGTCGTTCCGGGCCGTGCTCGACCGCTTCCAAGCCGAGAGCGGGATCGAGGTCCGCTACACCGGGACCGCCAGCTTCTCGGAGGCGCTGTCGGACCGGATCCTCGAGGGGAACCCACCCGACGTGGCGATCTTCCCGCAGCCCGGGCTCCTCGACGAGCTCGCCGAGCGAGGCTACGTCAGGCCGCTGCCCTCGGACGTGCGCACGGCGGCCCTCGACGGCTACGTGCCCGCCGTCGCCGAGGTGATGGGTGCCCGGGGCGGGACCGGAGGGGTGGTGGTGCGCGTCAGCGTCAAGAGCCTCGTCTGGTACCGGCCCGACACCTTCGAGTCGCAGGGATACTCGGTGCCGGCCAGCTGGGACGAGGTGGCGGAGCTGTCCGTGCAGGCGGCCGCCGACGGGCTGGCCCCCTGGTGCCTCGGGGTCGCCGCGGGTGATGCCAGCGGATGGCCGGCGACCGACTGGGTGGAGGACATCATCCTGCGGTTGAGCGGTC
>CAYXHU010000388.1:0-2653 GCA_964464675.1 uncultured Acidimicrobiia bacterium | reverse complement strand
GGACCCTCCCCGTCGCCGGCCCTGTGGGCCGGCGCCACCCCTCCCTAAGGGAGGTCGCGGCTCCTGCTTCTTGCGCGCCGTCCCGGGGCGGCAGGACCCTCCCCGTCGCCGGCCCTGTGGGCCGGCGCCACCCTCCCTAAGGGAGGGGAAGGGGGGGGTCGGCGGTCGTCCTGGCGCTCGGATGACCGAGGCGCTCCCCTGCCATGTTCTTCCTCCCCCTCAGGGGGAGGTGGACGTCGCCGAAGGCGACGGACGGAGGGGGTCCCGCCTCCCCGGAGCGGCGCGTGAGCGCGCCCGGCACCGGCGGAGGTAGTCCCACCTCTGCTTCTTGCGCGCCGACCCGGGGAGGGCCCAGGGGAAGGCGTCAGGAGTGGGCCGGGTTCTCCCACCGCTCGTCGCGGAACTCCTGGATCTCCACCAGGTAGCCGTCCGGGTCACGGAAGAAGCAGTGGTACACCCGGTACTCCTCGTTGAGCGTGGGCGGCTTCTCGCAGGGGACACCTGCTGCGGCGAGCCGCTCGTGCCACTCGTCCACGTCGGGTGACACCAGGGTCACGATGATCCCCTCGGGCGACACGCCCGCCGGGCGCCGGCAAGTTCCCAGGAAGCCGCCGCCGGCCACCCGATAGATGCGGCACGACCCCTGGTCGAGCGCCAGCGGCAGGCCGAGTAGGTGCCCGTAGAAGTGGTGCGACCGTTCCAGGTCGGCGACGAGGAGAAAGGTGATGGCTGCGTCGAACGTCACGGGTGCACCTCCACCGACACCCGGCGCACCCGGCGGCGGTCGGCGGCCAGCACCCGCACCGTGTGCCCGGAGATCACGTACTCGTCGCCCACCTCGGGGATCCGCCCGGCGAAGGCGAGCACCAGGCCGGCAACCGTGTGCCAGTCGCCCTCCGGAAGGTCCACTCCCAGCTCCTCGGCGAGGTCGTCCACGTCGGCGGCTCCGTCCACCACCCAGCGGGTGTCCGACACACGGCGGATCCTGGGCCGCAGCAGGCCCCGGTCCGGCTCGGAGATCGTGCCGACCAGCTCCTCCACCACGTCCTCGACGGTGGCGATCCCAGCGGTCCCACCGTGCTCGTCGATCACCACGGCGATGGTGTGGCGGGCCTCCTGCAGGTCGCGCAGCAGATCCACCACCCGGCGGGTCTCCGGCACCGCCGCCGCCGGGCGGAGCAGGTCCACCAGGGTGACGTCGTGCTCATCGGCCACCGCCCGGGCCAGATCCCTGAGCCGCACCACCCCGAGCACGTCGTCGAGGTCCCCCCGGTACACCGGCAGGCGGCGGTGCCCCTGGGCGATCGCCACCTCCAAGGCGTCGCGCAGCGGCGTCTCCACCGACAAGGCCACCACGTAGGGGCGGGGCACCATGATCGCCGCGACGATCTCGTCGCCGGCGGCGAAGGCCCGCTCCATCAGCTCCAGGTCGGAAGGGGCGATCTCCCCGGCGTCGGCGGCCTCCACCGCCAGGCGACGCAGCTCGGCCTCGGTCACCTCCGGGCGGTTCGCCAGGCCCTTCCCGGGGGCCTGGAGATCGGCGAAGGCCACGAGCACCGCCACGATCGGGCGGAGGGCCAAGGTGATGGCCGCCACCGGGGCGGCCACCAGCCGGGCCACCGCGATCGGGTTGCGCACCGCCACCGTCTTCGGGATCGACTCGGTGTAGACGAACATCACCAAGGTCAGCACCACCGAAGCGAGCGTCACCCCCAGGTTGCCGAAGTGGCGCTCTGCGACCACCCCGGCGATCGTCGCCGCCCCGATCTGCACGAGCAGCACCACCAGCAGCACCGCGTTCATCACCCGGGGCAGGTCCTCCACGAGACGCAGCACCCGGGCGGCCCGGCGGTCCCCCTCGTCGGCGAGCACCGCCACCCGCACCCGGGACACCCGCAGCAGGGCCGCCTCGGCGGCGGCGAGCACCACGGCCACCAGAATCAGGACGACGAGGGCTACGAGCAGGCCGGTGCTGTCGGAAAGTGGAGGTCGCACTCCGGCCAGCGTAGGCGACCGGGCGGCCGCCGCGGCGGCCCGTAGAATGCGGCCCGTGCATCCCTCAATCGCCATCCTCGGGGCCGGAGCCATGGGCGAAGTGCTCGCCGGCGGCCTGCTGCGCGCCGGCTGGCGGCCCGACCAGCTGATCCTCGCGGTGCGCCGCGAAGAACGGCGCCGCGAAGTCGAGGAGTACACAGGGATCACCGCCCTGCTCGACGCCGCCGAAGCGGCCCGGGGCCGGGACGTGGCGGTGGTGGCGGTGAAGCCGGGCGACGTGCCCCGGCTGCTCGGCCAAGTCGCCGGAGCGATCCGGCCCCCGGAGATGGTGATCAGCCTGGCCGCCGGGGTGCCTACCTCGCTGTACGAGGCGGCCCTCGGCAAGATCGAAGTGGTGCGGGCCATGCCCAACACCCCGGCCGCCATCGACCAGGCAGTCACCGCCCTGTGCGCCGGAGCCCACGCCGGTGAAGAGGCGCTGGTGCGGGCCGAACAGGTGCTCGGAGCCGTCGGCACCACGGTGCGCCTCGACGAGGAACAGCTCGACGCGGTCACCGCCGTGTCCGGCACGGGCCCCGCCTACGTGTTCCTGCTCGCCGAGGCGCTCATCGAAGCCGCCATCCGCGAAGACATCCCCCGCCACGCCGCCGAGTCGCTC
>CAYXHU010000387.1:0-2653 GCA_964464675.1 uncultured Acidimicrobiia bacterium | reverse complement strand
TCGGCGTTCGTGTCGTACACGGCCGCCGGCGTGTCCGGTTGGATGACCTCTTCGATGTAGTCGAAGCTCGTCGTCCCGAGCGCCGCGCCGAGCCGGTACTGCTTGAGGTCGGCCGCCGTGGCCGCCGTGAGCACCGGGGAGTCCTGGTAGGCGACCAGCGCCTGCTGGACCGTGTAGTAGCCCTCACTGAAGTCCACGACCTCGTCGCGCTCGGCCGTGATCGAGTACTGCTGTATGTTGAAGTCGAAGTCCTTGGGCCCCACCGAGATGACCTCGAAGAAGTCGGTGCGCACCCACTTCACCTGGTCCGGTGTGAAGCCCATCTCCTCGGCGATGGCGTAGGCGACGGCACCCTCGAAGCCCTGCTGGTTGGTGGGGTCGTCGTCGATCATCCACGGGGGGAACACGGGCTCACCGGTCGCGATGGTGAGCACGCCCGACTCGACGAGGTTCAAGTTCTCGATGGCGCAGCCCTCGCCGCCCGGGCCTTCGGCGTCGTCGTCGTCGCCGCAGGCGGACACGAGGAGCGAGAGCACGACCATGAGCGCGATGACCAATCTGGTCCGCATGCCGTCTCCTTGATGGCTCTTTCGGAGGCTAGCAACGTGCCGCCTCGCTCAGCGGCCGGCAGACCACCAGGCATCGAGATCTGCGCGGAGGCGCCGCTTGTGGTCGGCACCGGCCCAGCAGGCATCGACGGCCGCCTCTGCGAGCCGCCGCAGGGTGGCGTCGTCGAATCCCAGCCTGGAGGCCAGTGCGTCGAACTCGCCGGCGAGCGTGCAGCCGAAGATCGCCGGATCGTCGGTGTTCACGGTCACCACCACTCCGGCCTCCACCAGGGTCCTCGCCGGGTGCTCCTCCCAGGACGGCACCACTGCCGTGCGCAGGTTGGAGGTGGGACACACCTCGAGTGCCACCCGGGCCGCGGCCAGGTCGGCGACGAGCGCCCGGTCCTCCACCGAGCGCACCCCGTGCCCGATCCGCTCGACACCGAGAGCGTCGAGGGCCCCCCGCACGCTCGCCGGGCCGGCCGCTTCCCCGGCATGCGCCGTGAGCCGGAATCCGAGTGCCGCGGCTCGGCGGAACACCGTCCCGAAGATCTCGGGCGGGAACTCCGCCTCCGAGCCACCGATACCGATCCCGATGATTCTCGCGTCCCGGGCGACTTCGGCGATCTGGGCGAGCGTGCGCCCGGCACGCCGAGGACCGGTGTCGCGAACCAGGTCCGCGATCAAGGCGACTTCCGTGCCGGGCACCCGGTCGAGGCCGCGCCGGATCGCCAGCGCCAGCTCCTGTGGCTTCAGCCCGTGACCTGCGAAGTCGCTCGGAGAGAAGAACGCCTCCGCGTACACGATGGTGCGGCGCGCCAGTTCGGCCGCCGCCGCCTCGGCGGCACGCTCGAACACCCGATAGGAGTCGAGAAACCGGTTCTTCCAGAGCCAGGCTTCGAAGAACCCGCGGAACCCGTGGAACTCGAAGCGCCGTTCGAGTGCTGCCCGGTCGGGCACGTCGGGGTCACCGCCGTGGTCCAGGATGATCTCCCACAGGGCATCGCGCGGGACGGCACCCTCGAGGTGGAGGTGCAGCTCCACCTTCGGCATCGACTCGAAACGCGAACGGTGCTCGGCCACCGGGCCCTCCGCGGAGAGCCGCACCGGGCTCACCTGCGGGTTGCTGAGGTCAGGACGCCGGCGGGCCGGGGATACGAGCCGGCCGCGGCACGGGCTGGTAGTGCTGCCAGCAGTATTCGTTGCGGTTGTACTTCGACAGGACGGTCGTGCAGCCGCGGTGGGCGCACGTGCGCCCCCCCGAATAGGTCTTCTTGGGCCGCCGACCGGCCACCTGCTTCAACGTGGACATCCGGACCACCTTCCCACAGGTGGGCGAGAACGGCAAGACGAGGGCACGCTCCGCGACCCTTCCCACCACTGATCGTGGCGGTGGTCGGGGGCGGCCTCCCTGCTGCAGCGAGCCGACACTGCGGGTCTCCCCGCCTCTCCCGGAACGCGCGGGGTATCGTGCCTCATGACCTCCTCCGAGCACTTCGCGCTGCACGAACTCGCCCCGGGAGTCCACGCCGCGATCCGGCGCCCCGGCGGGGCCGCCGTGTCGAATGCGGCGATCGTCGACCTCGGCGACCGGACCCTCGTCGTCGACACATTCCAGACGCTGGCCGCCGCCGAGGACCTGCTCGAGGCGGCTCGAGACCTGACGGGACGCGGCGCCGCCATCGTCGTCAACTCCCACTGGCACGGCGATCACATCGGAGGGAACCAGGTGTTCCGGGGCGCCGAGATCCTCGCAACCCCGCGCACCGTCGAGCTGGTGGTCGCCCACGCCACCCCGCCCGAGGAATACGCCGCCGAGATGGAAGGGTACGTCGCGTCGGTGCGGGAGCGGCTGGCTGCGGCGGACACCGAAGACGAGCGGTCCCGGTACGAGCAGGCGCTCGTCACCGCGGAGACCCTCCTCGCAGAAGCGCCCCAGTTCCGGCTCACGCTGCCGGCCCCGATGCGCGCCGGAGCTCTCGAGTTCGTCGGCTCGGAGCGGGATGCCGAAGTGCTGACGTACGGTCCCGGGCACACCGAGAGCGACGCCTTCGTCCACCTCCCCGCCGAGGACATCCTCATCGCCGGAGACCTCCTCTGGGTGG
>CAYXHU010000386.1:0-2653 GCA_964464675.1 uncultured Acidimicrobiia bacterium | reverse complement strand
CGCATCCTCGATCTCGAAGCACTCGGGCGCCTTGATGTCCTCGAGGTTGATGCCGCCCACGGTGGGGGCGAGCATCTCGCAGAAGCGGATCACCTCTCCGGGATCCGTGCTGTCCACCTCGAGGTCGTACACGTCGATGTCGGCGAAACGCTTGAAGAGCACCCCCTTGCCCTCCATCACCGGCTTGCCGGCCAGCGGGCCGATGTTGCCGAGGCCGAGCACTGCGGTCCCGTTGGTGACCACGGCCACCAGATTCCCCCGGTTGGTGTACCGGAACGCAGCGGTGGGGTCGGCGGCAATCTCCCGGCACGGCTCCGCGACACCCGGGGTGTAGGCGAGACTGAGATCGGCCTGGGTGGCCGTGGGCTTGGTCGGACGCACCTCGAGCTTCCCGGCCCGGCCCCGCTCGTGGTAGTCCAACGCCTCGCTGAATCTGCGTCGCTCCATCGCCATCCCCCTGTTGCGATCCGGAGGGGACGCTACCGCCGAACGCGAGGGCGCGCACCGGCTTCGTCGCCCGGCCGGCTCACCGGCCGGGCTATCGTCGCCCCATGATCACGGGAACCGACGGCCGCTACCAGGAGGGCGGCGCCGGTGCGTTCGAGGAGGCCCGCTGATGCGGTTCACCACTGCGATGCTCGCCGACCAGGCCCAGGTCACCGCGGGCAAGCTCTTCGTCCTGGGAGGCGGATTCGACACGCTCACCACTCGCTCGGTGCCGGCCGTGCACCGAAGCATCGCGGTCGTCCTCGTGGCAGAGATCGGTCCTGCCGACCGCAATCGTGACCTCGAAGTCACCATTCGCCTGGTCGATGAGGACGGAGGCGAGACGGGAGTCGAAGCGAACGGGAAGTTCCGGGTCGGAGCCCCGTCGTCGCTGCCGGCCGGCGCCACCTCGTCGGTGCCCCTCGTCACCATGTTCAACAACCTGCGGTTCGAGAAGCAGGGCGGCTACGTGTTCGCCGTCGAGCACGAAGGAGCGGAACTGGCCCGGATCCCGCTGCGCGTGAGAGCGCTCCAGTGACCGGCCCGATCCTCACCGTGCCGAACGTGGTGTCGGCGATCCGCATCGCCCTGGTCCCGGTGTTCCTGTGGCTGATGTTCGGACCGAACCACTACGCGGCGGCGGGATGGTTGCTGGGCGCGATCGCGGCGACCGACTGGGTCGACGGCTTCCTCGCCAGGCGGCTCGACCAGGTGTCCGAGCTCGGCAAGCTGCTCGACCCCATCGCCGATCGATTCGCGGTGGCCTCCGGCGTCCTGGCCGGCTGGATCACGGGGACCATACCCTGGTGGTTCGCTCTGGCCCTGATCGTCAGAGAGAGCACCGTGTCACTCGCGGCGATGATCCTCGCGGCTCGCACCGGCGAGAAGATCGCCGTGCGGAGACTCGGGAAAGCGGCGACCTTCGGGGTGTACGTAGCCGTCCCCAACTTCATCATCGAAGCCGGCACCGGGTACGTCTTCCACTACTGGGTCTCCTGGGTCTTCGGCGTCCCCGGCCTCATCCTCTACTACGCGGTGCTGTTCCAGTACTTCGGCGACGTCCGCCGGGCGATGTCCGGGGTATCCTCCGCGACAGTCGACCAGGAGGAGACGGGGTGAACATCCCCGAGGATCGCCGGTACACCGACCAGCACGAATGGGCGCTGCGAGTCGACGGGGTGATCCGAGTCGGGATCACCGACTATGCCCAGGACGCTCTCGGCGACGTGGTCTTCGTCGATCTCCCCGAGGTCGGCCGGACGGTCGCAGCCGGGGAGATGATCGCCGAGGTCGAGTCCACCAAGTCGGTGGCCGAGATCTACGCCCCGATCGCCGGCACCGTGACGGCAGTCAACGAAGCGCTCGGCGACCATCTCGAGCGGGTCAACGACGACCCGTACGGCGAGGGATGGTTCGTCGCCATCGAACCCGACGAGCCATCTGCACTCGACGCACTCCTGGATGCAGCCTCGTACGCCGGTCTCATCGAATAGGCCTCGACCTCGGGTCGAGGGTTCCTCGGACCCACTACGATGACGGCGATGGACGTCCCCGATCCCGAAGCGAACGAGGACGGGCACGACGAGACCATCTCGTTCGACCCGGTCGAGGAAGCGCGCGCGCTGCGAGGGCGGGAGGCGGCCGCAGGCATCCCGGGCCTGAGCGGATTCGCGCTCGTGATCGCCTCCGGGCCAGGAAGAGGCAGGCACTTCCTCCTCGAAGAGGGGGAGCACGAGGCCGGCCGCAACCCCACAGCGCTCATCTTCCTCGACGACATCACCGTGTCCCGGCACCACGCCGCCTTCACCGTCGCCGAGGACCGGCTCGAGGTTCGTGATCTGGGATCGACCAACGGCACGTACGTGAACGGGAAGCGGGTCGAGTCGGCCCGGCTGCACTCCGGGGACGAGGTCATCGTCGGCCGGTTCCACCTCGTGGTGACCCGCGGCGCATGAGCCGCAAGCGCACCATCGGTCAGGTGATCAACCAGCTCAAACAGGAGTTCCCGGACGTCACCGTCTCGAAGCTGCGGTTCCTCGAGAGCGAAGGCCTCGTCTCCCCGGCCCGCAGCAGTTCGGGATACCGCGTGTTCGCCGAGTCCGACATCGACCGAATCAGGTACGTGCTGCGCCAGCAGCGGGACCACTTCCTGCCCCTCAAGGTGATC
>CAYXHU010000385.1:816-2658 GCA_964464675.1 uncultured Acidimicrobiia bacterium | reverse complement strand
CTCGGCACGCGACAGGTCGAGGATGTCGTCGATGAGGCGTGACAGGCGGGCGGACTCCTCGCCGAGGCGCCCGGCGAGCCGATGCACCGCCTCGGGGTCCTCGATGTGCCCGCCGAGCGTCTCCGCGAGCAGGGCGAGCGCCCCGACCGGTGTCTTCAGCTCGTGGCTCACGTTGGCGATGAAGTCGCGCCGGATCTCGTCGACGCGGCGGCTCTCGGTGACGTCCCGCACGTATGCGACCGCCCCGATCCTCTCCCCGGAGCGGAGCAAGGGTGCGGCGTTCACGAGCAGCGACCGCCGCACCGGTGTGTACAACGAAACCTCGGTCGTCACCTCGTCGCCCGTCTCGACGGAGCGGGCGATGGCATCCCCGATACGGACCTCGGCGACCGCCTCGCCGTGACGGGCCCCGAGGAACCCCGCTGCCGCAGCGTTCCCGAACAGCACCACACCGGAGTCGTCGGTGACGATCACGCCTATCGGGGCCTCGTGGAGCGCTCCGGCCAGCCGTTCGAGCTCCTCCCCGTTTCGGGTCATGGCGCCCTCGAGCCGCCGGACGGCGTGGAGCAACGCGGCCGGCCGGTGCACCCACCGGTCGGCGGGCCGATCCCCGATGCGGCGCACGGCATCGTCGACCGCACGCGACAGACGGCCGAGCGAGACCGCGCCGACGATCAGGGCACCGACCGCTGCGGCAGCGACCACGACGATGACGAGAGTGAGCAGGTCCACCACGGCGGACTATAGAGAGCGCCGATTCGCCCCCGGGTGCCCCGATCACGCCCCCGGAGAGAGTTCACGTTGCGGTCACACGGCGACCTCTCGCCCGTCACACCGGGGGCCGTAGCGTGCTCCTGCCGGTGGAGCTTCGCGCCACGTCGCGCCGGCGTCCACCGTCTCCAACCAAGCAGGAGGAGGCACAGGATGTTTCGCAGGTTCGGGCGGATAGCCGCCCTGGTGCTCGCACTGGCGCTCGTCGCAGCCGCCTGCGGCGACGACGACGCCGAAGGCGACGACACCACAACCACGACCGCGGCGGCGACCACGACCACGCAGGCGGAGACGACGACTGCAGGCGGCGGTGAGACCTCACCGTGGGGTCTGCCGTTGGTCGATCCGCTCGATGTTGCGTCTGGGGACATCGGGATCGCCGGATCATCGACGGTGTTCCCGCTGTCGACGGCGGTGCTGACCCGCTGGATCGACGAGGGCGGCCCCGAGTACTCGATCGACTCGATCGGCTCCGGTGGCGGCTTCGAGCGGTTCTGCGTCGAAGGCGCATCGGACATCTCCAATGCGAGCCGGCCGATCAAGGACGAAGAGGTCGAGGCCTGCCGTTCCATCGGCCGTGAGCCGATCGAGATCCGGGTGGGCACCGACGCCCTGTCGGTGGTCATCAGCCCCGGCAACTACTTCGCCCAGGAACTGACCATCGAGCAGCTCGCCACCCTGTTCGCACTGCCCGCAGGCGGCACGTGGGACATGGTCGACCCTGCCTTCCCGCCGCACCCGGTGCAGCTGTACTCGCCCGGCGCCGACTCGGGCACCTTCGACTACTTCAACGAGGAAGTCTTCGACGAGGCCGACCCCTCGCCGATCCTCTCCTCCGGTGTGGTCGAGATCGTCGGTGAGGACGACAACCTCACCGTGCGCGGTGTCGCCGACGACGGATGCACCGAGGGCGACACGAACTCGGTGTGCGCAGCCGGCTACTTCGGCTACGCCTACTACTCGGAGAACGCGGACGTCCTGCAGGTCGTTGCCGTCGACGGCATCGCCCCAGCGACGAGTCGGTCAACGAGGGCACCTACCCCCTCGCCCGTCCGCTGTTCATGTACACCG
>CAYXHU010000385.1:0-806 GCA_964464675.1 uncultured Acidimicrobiia bacterium | reverse complement strand
GCCGGCTACTTCGGCTACGCCTACTACCAGCAGAACGCCGACCAGCTCCAGGTCGTCGCCGTCGAGGGCGTCGAGCCCAACGACGACACCGTCAACGCCGGCACCTACCCGCTGGCCCGGCCGCTGTTCATGTACACCGACGCCGGCATCATCGCCGAGAAGCCCCAGGTGGCCGCGTTCATCGCCTACTACTTGAACGTCGTCAACGACGTCATCGGCCCCGTCGGCTACTTCCCCGCCCCCGACGAGGCGCTCCAGGGAGCAGCCAACGCGATCGGCGCCGCAGCCGGCTACCCCGGCTTCTAGACCCGACGACCGAGCAAACCCGTGGGGCCCGGCCGGCATGCGGCCGGGCCCCACCCGGCGGCCGGGACCACCCGGCTATCGTCCCCGAAGCCGAGGAACGAACGCCATGGATGCGGACAGCCCCAGCGGCACCAGCACGAAGCCGAGCCTCAAGGGCAGGCGGCGCCCGATCGAACGGGCGATCGTCATCTCCCTGTTCGTCGCCGGAGCGGTGTCGATCGCCATCACCGTCGGCATCCTCTGGGAGCTCGGCAAGGAGTCCCTGCTTTTCTTCCAGGACGAAGAGGTGTCGTTCTGGGGATTCCTCACCACCACAACGTGGCAACCACAGGCCGGGGTCTTCGGCATCTGGCCCCTCATCCTGGGGACCATGCTCATCACGATCATCGCCCTGATGGTGGCCGTCCCGATCGGCCTGGCGTCGGCCATCTACCTCTCCGAGTACGCCGGCACTCGAGTGCGGGGGATCCTCAAGCCGACCCTCGAGGTCCTCGTCGGGA
>CAYXHU010000384.1:0-2665 GCA_964464675.1 uncultured Acidimicrobiia bacterium | reverse complement strand
GCCGAGGCCTTCGGCCCCGACGTCGCTCACGCCGATCGCCGTGGTGATGCCGATGAGGCGGCCCTCGGCGTCCACCAGCGCGCCGCCGGAGGACCCGCGCGTGATCGGGGCATCGGTCTGGAGCATTCCGAACAGCTCGTCGTCGATGCCGGTCTGCACCCTGCGGTCGAACGCGGAGATCACCCCCACGGTCACCGACGGCCCGCCGCCGAGGCCGAGCGGACTGCCGACGGCGATGGCCGCGTCGCCGATCTGCAAGGCGTCGGCGGAGCCGATCGCGACCGGGGTGAGCCCGGTCGCCTGGATGCGGATCAGTGCCAAGTCGCTGAGCGGATCCTGGCCGATCACTGATCCGTCGTAGATCCTCCCGTCTGCGAAGACCACCCGCACCGCCGCGGCGCCTTCGACGACGTGCTCGTTGGTCACGATGAGGCCGTCCGAGGTCAGGACGACTCCCGAGCCGGATCCCCCGGCGACGAAGTCGCCGGCCGTGCTCCCGGCCACTTCGACGGTGACGATCGACGGGAGCACCCGGCGCGCCACCGCCGTGGCGGTCGTTCCTCCCTGGTCGGGGGCGAGGATCTCCGTCTCCACCCGCTCTACGACGGTCACCGCCGCCGGTGTCTCGGCATCACCGTCGTCCATGATCCACCACACCGCGGTCGCGGCCAGGATCGCCCCGACGACGCCGGAGAGCAGGGCCAACCCGACGGACCGCCACACCCCGTCACCGGTGGGGGTCTCGGCGCGGTGCATCGATTCGGGGTCGGGCTCGGGACCGTGAGCCCCGCCCGTGAGGAGGGGGTCGCCCGGGATCGCCCACTCCAGGTCGTGCAGGCGCTCCGGTTCGCCCGGGAACCCGTCCGGCGGGACGTCACGCGGCGGCGGCTTACCCGGGGCGTGACCCTCGGAAGGATCGTCGGGGAACGGTGCCGGTGCGGGTTGCTGCGTCGGGTCCAGGTCGCCGGAGGTAGTGTCGGCCATGAGATGGATTCTATGGAGCGCCCCGGCGTACCCGGCGGTGAGGACCACGTGGCGGTCGGACCGGAGCCGATCGACCCGTCCCGGGTGGCGGCCCTGGTCGCCGAACCAGGGGTGGGGGCGATCGCAGTGTTCCTCGGCACGGTGCGCGACCACGCGCCGGGCAAAGAGGGCGTCACCCACCTCGAGTACGAGGCGTATTCCGACGTGGTGGAGTCGAAGATCGCCGAGGTGGTCTCTGAGGCGAGGTCGCGCTGGCCGATCCGGCGCACCGCGGTGCTCCACAGGGTGGGGTCGCTGCCCGTCGGAGAGATCTCGGTAGGGGTCGCCGTCGGGGCGGCCCACCGGCAGGAGGCATTCGATGCGGCCCGGTACCTCATCGACGAGGTGAAAGCCCGGGCCCCGATCTGGAAGAAGGAGCATTGGCCGGGCGGTGCCGAGTGGGTCCGCGAGGGGCCCGGCGGCGGCCCGGACGGGTGATCGAGCGAGCCCGGCAGGCGAGGCGTCCGATTGGTAGCCTTCGTCCACCGTTGGGAGGGAGCGGCACAGGGTGCTCACGTTGAAGAACGTGGAGGTCGTGTACAGCGACGTCATTCTCGTGCTGCGCGGCATCTCCCTGGAAGTCCCGGACGGTTCGATCGTCGCCCTGCTCGGGGCGAACGGCGCCGGCAAGACCACCGCCCTGCGCGCCATCAGCGGGCTGCTCGACGTCCACAACGGTGAGATCACCAAAGGTGAGATCAGCCTCGACGGGGAGCGGATCGACGAGATGCCACCCGCGAGGATCGTGAAGCGGGGGATCAGCCAGGCGCTTGAGGGGCGCCGCGTCCTCGCCGAGATGACTGTCGAGGAGAACCTGCGCCTCGGAGCCCACACCAATCGGCGGCAGCTGGACGACAACCTCGACAGGGTCTACTCGCTCTTCCCCAACCTCAAGGAGCGGCCCAAGTTCATCGCCGGCTACCTCTCCGGGGGACAGCAGCAGATGCTCGCCATCGGCCGAGCGCTCATGTCTGCTCCCCGCTACCTGCTGCTCGACGAGCCCAGCCTGGGCCTGGCTCCCATGCTCGTCCAGGAGATCCGCGACATCATCGTGGAGATCAACCGTCAGGGCACCGGGGTGCTGCTGGTGGAGCAGAACGCCGGCATGGCCCTGACCATCTCCTCTCACGGGTACATCCTGGAGACCGGGAAGATGGTCATGGACAAGCCCTCGGCCGAGCTCCTGAAGGACGAGGACGTGCGTGAGTTCTACCTGGGCCTGCACTCCGGGGGCGAGGAGATCCGCTCCTTCGCCGACGTCAAGCAGTACCGCCGAAAGAAGAGGTGGCTGTCGTGAGGGCACGCCGGCTGCGCGAGTTCCTGCCCCACGGCGGCGAGCCGGATCAGGTCATCCTCGAGGTGGAGGACGTCCACCTCGCCTTCGCCGGGGTCAAGGCGGTGGACGGCGTCTCCCTTCAGGTCCACACCAACGAGTTGTTCGCGATCATCGGTCCCAACGGCGCCGGCAAGACGTCGATCTTCAATTGCATCTCGGGCGTCTACCACCCCCATCAGGGCTCGATCCGCTACGAGGGCCGGGAGCTGCTCGGCATGCGTCCCGACCGCATCGCCGACCTGGGCATCGCTCGCACCTTCCAGAACATCGAGCTGTTCCCCCAGATGACGGTGCTGGACAACCTGA
>CAYXHU010000383.1:0-2667 GCA_964464675.1 uncultured Acidimicrobiia bacterium | reverse complement strand
GAACCGTTCTTGGAACGCGGCGACGTCCACGCCGAGCTCCCCCACGAGGTACCGCTCGACCGACCCGAACCGCTCCTCGATCGCCGCATAGGCGCCCTCGAGCCACTCGCGTCGCACCCCCGCGAAGGGGAACACATCCGAGGGCGTCACCGGAGAGCCTGCGATGCGGCTGAACTCGGCGGCCACCGCGGCGGCGCGGGCCTCCGTGTCGACCTGCACGTTCGAGAGCAGGAAGTCGTCGTAGACGTCTTCCCGGGCGACGCCGAGCGCCTCGAGCAGCAGCATCGCGACCACCCCGGTGCGATCCTTGCCTCCCCGGCAATGGAACACGACCCCCCTGCCTGGCCCCGCTGCGGCGGTCACCTCTAAGACGCTCCGGATCGCCGGCGCGAACCTCACCGCGAATGTCCCCACGTTCGCGGCCCACAGCGCCTCGAGGTCGGGGCCGAGCAGGTCACCGCGCTGGATCCGGGTGAGCACGTCGGCCGTCTCGCCGTCGTGGGAGATAGGCACGGCCACGAGTCGATCTGCCGGCCACCGACCGGGCCGTTCCTCCCGCTCGATACCGAAACGAAGGTCGAGGGCGGTGACGAGCCCGAGGCGTTCCAGGGCCCCCCGGTCCTCCTCGGTGAGGGTGTCGAGCGCCGCAGAACGCACGAACACCCGATGCGCCACCCACCGTCCGTCCCCGGTGCGCACACCCCCGAGATCTCGCACGTTCTCGACGCTGGAGAGCTCGATCACCCTCCGCTCGGATGCGCCCACCATCGCCCTAGATGCCGAGCAGCCCGTCGAGGCCGACCGCCACCGGATCGGACAGGACGGCGACCGATCTGATCGCCAACAGCACACCCGGCATGAACGCGACGCGATCGGAAGTGTCGTGGCGGATCGTGAGGGTCTCGCCCGGCGAGCCGAGCATCACCTCCTGATGGGCCAGCAGGCCCGGGAGCCGAACGGCGTGGACCGGGACGCCGCCGGCGTGCGCCCCGCGCGCCCCGGCGACCAGCTCCTCGGAGTCCACAGTCCGCTCTTGGCGGCCGCCGGCGGCGCTCATGCGGGCCGCGGTCGCCAGCGCCGTCCCCGAAGGGGCGTCG
This sequence comes from uncultured Acidimicrobiia bacterium, assembly GCA_964464675.1. Lineage (GTDB taxonomy): Bacteria > Actinomycetota > Acidimicrobiia > Spongiisociales > UBA11373 > CAYXHU01. The sequence continues at coordinate 1,570 of CAYXHU010000383.1, read as the reverse complement.
GCCTTGCGGTCGTGATGGAGCTCGACGATCTCGGACGCCGAGAAGTGCGGAGCGGCGAGTTCGGCGAACCGCATCATCAGCACCGCGCCGATCGAGAAGTTGGGCACCACCAGGCAGTTCGGGGGTCCCGCTCCCCACTGTGTGCGCAGGGCGCTCAGCCGGGCGTCGTCGAATCCCGAGGTCCCTACGACGGCGTGGAATCCGCACGACCGCCATTCCCGCAGGTTGTCCATCACGACGTCGGGAGTCGTGAACTCGACGACCACGTCGGAAGAGGAGATCCCGTCGGCGGAGACTTCGACCCCGGCGATCTCCTCCCCTGCGTGCCCCGGGTCGAAGCAGCCGGCCAGCTCGAGGTCGCCGGCCGCCGCCACCGTCTCGGCGACGAGGCGCCCCATCCGTCCTCCCGCACCTGAGACGGCCACCCGGATCATGCGATGTGACGCTCCAACGCCGAGGCCTCGAACGGCCCGACCGCGCCGAGGACGTGCGGCCCACCGAACATGGCTGTGGCGACTGCGTGCACGTCGGCCCGAGTCACCGCCTCGATCCGGCCGACCGTCTCGTCGAGGGTGAGGTGCTCGACTCCGGTCAGCTCGTGCCTGCCGAGGCGCACCATCCGGCTGTTGGTGTCCTCCATCGACAGGGCGAGGGAGCCCTTCAGGTTCCCCTTGGCGCGTTCCAGTTCTGCGTCGGTGATCCCCGCGTCGACGACCCCAGCGAGCTCGCCGCGGACGATCTCGAGGACCCGCGATGCCTGATGCGGCGTCGTCCCCACGTACACACCGTACGCTCCCGACTCGGTGTACGGCATCCGGAACGAGTAGACCGCGTACGCCAGGCCGCGCTCCTCGCGGATCTCCCGGAACAGGCGGGACGACATGCCGCTGCCCATCACGTGGTTGAGGATGCCGAACGCGAAGCGCCGATCGTCGGTGCGGGTCAGCGCCTCCCCGCCGAACACGAGGTGGGCCTGTTCGGTGTCCCGGGTCACCACCTGGACGCGAGGGCCGATCTCGGGGCCGGCGAGGCTGCGATCGGCCCGCTCCCCGTTCCAGTCCCCGAAGTGGCGCTCCACGACGTCGACGACCTCGTCGTGATCGAGGTGCCCTGCCGCGGCGATCACTGTGGCCGGAGGGTGATAGCGGGATCCCCAGTACCCGTCGATGACGCTGCGATCCATCGCCACGATCGACTCGCGAGTGCCGAGCACGGGCTTGGCGAGCACGTGATCCCCCCACAGGGCCCTGGCAAACTGGTCGTGGGCCACGTCGGCGGGGTCGTCCTCGTTCATGTTGATCTCCTCGAGGACCACCTGGGCCTCGGAGACGATCTCTTCCGGACGAAAGGCCGGGCGGCGCAGCATCTCACCGAGCAGATCGAGGCCCATGGGGAGGTCCTCGTCACGCAGCTGGGCCCAGTAGCACGTGTACTCCTTCGACGTGAACGCGTTGGAGCGCGCCCCGACCGAGTCGAAGGCCTCGGCGATGTCGCGCGCGCGCAGCCGGTCCGATCCCTTGAAGAGCAGGTGCTCGAGGAAGTGCGAGCAGCCGGCCTCAGTGTCGCTCTC
>CAYXHU010000382.1:0-2676 GCA_964464675.1 uncultured Acidimicrobiia bacterium | reverse complement strand
ATCTGCGCCTGGATGGTCACGTCGAGCGCGGTGGTCGGCTCGTCGGCGATCAGCACCTTCGGCTTGCATGCCAGCGCCATGGCGATCATGACCCGCTGGCACATCCCGCCGGAGAGCTGATGCGGGTAGGCGCGCGCCACCCGCCCGGCTCCCGGGATCCCCACCCTGCTCAACATCCCGACCGCTTCATCGCGCGCCTCGCGCGACTCCATCTGCTGGTTGAGCTCGAGGACGCGGGCGATCTGCCGGCCGGCCCGCATCGTCGGGTTCAGGGCGCTGCGAGGATGCTGGAAGATCATCGTCATCTCGTTGGCGGTGCGATGGATCTCCCCGGTCGCCGGGTCGACGAGCTCCCTGCCGTCGAGTGTGACGCTCCCGGCTCGCAGCTCGATGCCGCGGGGCAGCAGCCCCATGATCGCCAGCGAGGCCATCGTCTTTCCCGATCCCGACTCGCCGACGAGCCCGACGATCTCCCCCGGTTCGACGGTGAACCCGACCTCGCGCAGCAGCGTGTGCGGGCTGCGTTCGACGCCGACGGTGAGGTCGCGCACTTCGAGGAGGCTCACAGGACGTCCGCTCCGAGATCGTCGCCGATGAACTGGAACGCCATGGCGGCCGCCACGATCATCCCGCCGGGGAACAGGGCGGTCCACCACTGGCCGGTGATGATGTCCGGGGCGCCTTCGGCGACCATCACGCCCCACTCCGCCGTCGGGGGCCGGATGCCCACCCCGAGGAAGGCGAGGCCGGCCACCGTGAGGATCGCCCATCCGGCGACCAGCGCCGCCTGCACGAACGACGGTCCGAGCGAGTTGGGGAGCACGTGCCGGAAGGCGACCCTCCATGGGCCGTTCCCGGCGAGCTTGGCCCCGTCCACGTACTCCAGTTCCCGCTCGGCGAGCACCTGGGCCCGGGTCAGCCTGATGAAGTACGGGATGTAGGCGACGGTGACCGCTATCACGACGTTGGGGATGCTGTTGCCGATCGCCGCCACCAGCACGAGGGCCAGCACGAACCCGGGGAACGCCAGGACGACGTCGGTGAGGCGCATGACGATCTCGTCGACCCAGCCGCCGAAGTAGCCGGACACCACCCCGATCGCGGAGCCGATCACCATGGCGAAGAAGGCGATGAGGATCCCGATCGTGATGTCGAGGCGAGCGGCGTGCACCGCCCTGGCGAACACGTCTCGCCCGAACTTGTCCGTGCCGAACAGGTTGTCCCAGGACGGTCCCTGGTAGAAGTTGGCGGGATCGGTGACCCTTGGATCCCCCACGAACAGCGGCCCGAGCACGGCGACGACGATGTAGATGCCGAGGATCACCGCCCCGACCACCAGCAGGGGCTTGCGACGCCACAGCGGAAGCGCCGACGCCTCCCCGGCGATCTCGGGCGCCAGGTACTCCTCGGCCCGCTCGCCGGGAGCGTGCGGATCGCCGTAGTCGGGGGGCACCGGTCCGCCGTAGCTCATGCGGTGACCTTCGTTCCGAGGCGAATGCGCGGGTCGATCCAGGCGTAGACGAGGTCGATGACGACGTTCAACGCCACGTAGAGGACCCCGACCACGATGACGAAGCCCTGCAGCGCCTCCAGGTCGTTCACCTGGATCGCGCTGTAGGCGTACCTTCCGACCCCCGGCCAGGCGAACAGGAACTCGACGATGATGTTGCCGCCGAGCATGTACCCGAACACGATGCCGATCGCAGTCGTCACCGGCAGGAGCGCGTTGCGGAACCCGTCGCGGAACAGGATCTGCCGGTAGGGCACGCCGATCGCCTTGGCGGTGCGCACGTGCTCGGATTCCAGCGCTTCGATCATCGAGGCGCGCACCATCTTGAGGATGGGCGCCGCCAGCACCAACCCGAGCGTCAGCACCGGGAGGGCCAGGTAGCGAAACGCCTCCACCATGACCCCGAACTGCCCTCGCAGCGCCGCGTCGATCGTGTAGAAGCCCGTGATCGTGCCGGGCGGTTCGGTCCCCACGGCGAGCCTGTCGATCGGCCCGGGGAACCATCTCAATCGGAAGAACAAGAAGTAGATGAGCAGCAGGCCCAGCCAGAACAGGGCCATCGAAGAGCCGAGCACCGCGAACACCCTCGCTGCGCCGTCCACCCACGTGCCCTTGCGGGCGGCGGCCACGATCCCGAAAGGGATACCGATGACCGCGGCCAGCAGCACCGAGTAGAACGCCAGTTCGAGCGAGGCGGGGAGACGCTCGAGCAACTCTTCGGTCACATTGCCGTTCGTCCGGATCGACACCCCGAGATTGCCGGTGAACGCGTCGGCCATGTAGTCCTTGAACTGCACGAGCATCGGATCATCGAGCCCGTACTGCTCACGGATCTCCTGGACCTTCTCGTCGTTGGCGTACGGCCCGGCACGGACCACGGCGGCATCGCCCGGCAGGACGCGCACGATGAAGAACACGATGATCACGATGCCCACCACGGTGGCCACCGAGACCAGGAGGCGCTTGCCGAGGTACCGCCACATGTGGGGTAGGACCGTAGTCGATGAGTGGGTGGCCGGGCCCCGCCGGGCCCGGCCACCGTCTCACATGCGGGTCAGCAGTCTTCGGTCTTGGTCAGGAACCGGAACGAGGGCACGTTGGAGTACCCGAGCTCGAGGCCGGTGACGATATCCGCCTCTTCGCCGCGCGCGGTGAGCATGATCACG
>CAYXHU010000381.1:0-2680 GCA_964464675.1 uncultured Acidimicrobiia bacterium | reverse complement strand
TCTGGGTGGACTCCCACCCGAGGACGCAGGACGGGGACCCCGCGGCGTGGGCGGCCGTCCTGGACCGGATCATCGCTCTGGGACCCAAGACGATCGTCCCGGGACACGGCGAGATCGGCGGACCCCACCACATGGCAGGCTTCGCCGACTACATGCGCGCTGTGGCGGACATGGTCGCCGCGGTGCGCCGCGATCCGGATGTTGATCCCGCGGCGAGTCTCTCGCCCCCGGAGGGCTCGCAGGGCTGGGAGGGCACGGCAAGGCTGTGGGAGGGCGTGCGGCTGCTCGCCTCGGCATCTTCCTGACGGAGTCAGGCATCCTCCTGACGAAGTCGGGCATCCTCCTGACGAAGTCGGGCATCCTCCTGACGGATCCCCGCTGGCAGAGTCGTGCCCGGTGCGCCATGCTGGGGGCATGGCCACGGTCGCCACGCGGTACTGGCGCGCGCTGGACGACGGCCGACTCCAGTGCGACCTCTGCCCGCGCGCCTGCAAGCTGCGTGAAGGGCAGCGCGGCCTCTGTTACGTACGCGCCCGCCGCGCCGACCAGATCGTGCTCACCTCCTACAGCAGGTGCAACGGCCTGTGCATCGATCCGATCGAGAAGAAACCCCTGTTCCACTTCCTCCCGGGAACGGCCGTGCTCTCCTTCGGCACCGCCGGGTGCAACCTGGCGTGCCGCTACTGCCAGAACTGGGAACTGTCCAAGGCAAAGGGTGACGACGTGCTCGGCGTCGACGCCCCACCGGACGCCATCGCCGGTGCTGCGGTGGAATCGGGATGCCCGAGTGTGGCCTTCACCTACAACGACCCCGTCCCGTTCCACGAGTACGCGATCGACGTGGCCGCGGCATGCCGCGCCGAGGGAGTCCGTACCGTCGCAGTCACCGCCGGCTACGTGAACCCCCTGCCCCGTGCCGAGTTCTACTCGTTCGTAGACGCCGCCAACGTCGACCTCAAGTCGTTCTCCGACGAGACGTACCGGCGCTTCTGCGGCGGCCGCCTCGGCCCGGTGCTCGACACCCTCGAGTACGTCGCAACAGAGACCTCCGTGTGGCTCGAAGTCACCACGCTCGTCATCCCGGGCGTCAACGACAGTCCCCGGGAGATCGCGGCCATCGCAGGGTGGGTCGCCGATCACCTCGGGCGCCACGTGCCGCTCCACCTCACCGCGTTCCACCCCGCCTACCGGATGCAGGACCACCCTCCCACACAGCCCGGGACGCTGCGCGCCTCGGCGTGCATCGCCCGGGACGCCGGCCTGCACTTCGTCTACACCGGGAACATCCCCGACCCTCAGACCACCTCGTGCCCGTCCTGCTCGGCTCCCCTGATCAGACGAGACGGATACCGGATCGCCTCCTGGGCGATCGACGCCGGCTCCTGCCGCAGGTGCGGCGCCGCCATCCCCGGCGTGTTCGACGACGGTCCGGGGAACCGGCAGGAACGGGGACGCGCCGTCCGGCTCCGGGCATGACCACCGCCGCGCAGCGGTCCCGCGCCGCCGGGGTGCTGCAGGGCAAGGTCGCGGAGGCCCGTGCCGAGCTCTCCGAGTGCCGCTCCTGCCCTCGCGACTGCGGAGCCGACCGCTGCCGACCTCCGCCGCCGCTGTGCCGCATCGGATCCCGCGCCGTCGTCTCGAGTGCGTTCCCCCACCACGGCGAGGAGCATCCGCTGAGCGGATGGAGAGGATCGGGGACCATCTTCTTCGCCGGCTGCAACCTCCGATGCGTGTTCTGCCAGAACTGGGAGATCTCCCAGTCGGCCGCCGGGCGCATCGTCGACGCCGGCGAACTGGCGGCCATCATGCTCGGGCTCCAGGACCACGGTTGCCACAACATCAACCTGGTCACCCCGGAGCACGTCGTCCCCCAGATCGTGGAGGCGCTCTCACTGGCGGTGCCTGCCGGCCTGTCGATCCCTCTCGTCTACAACACGAGCGCCTACGACTCACTGCGCGCCCTGCGGTTGATGGAGGGCCTCGTGGATGTCTACATGCCCGACTTCAAGTTCTGGGATCCCGAGACCGCCCGCCGCCTCGCCAGGGCCTCCGACTACCCGGATGCGGCCCGGGCCGCGATCGCCGAGATGCACCGCCAGGTGGGCGACCTGGTGCTCGACGACGACGGGATCGCAGTCCGGGGGCTGCTCGTCAGGCATCTCGTCGTGCCCGGCCTCGAGCACGAGACCGCCGAGATCATGCGGTGGATCGCCCGGACGCTGTCCCCCGACACCTACGTGAACCTCATGGGGCAGTATCGGCCTGCCTACCGGGTGCCCGGCTCGCACCGCTACGCCGCCATCGACCGCAGACCGACGTTCGGCGAGCTGGTCGCGGCCCGCCGGTCGGCGGCCGCCGCGGGCCTGCACCGACTCGACGCGTGAGGCGCTGCGACGCGCCGAAACACCGCGTGCCGATGGCGCCGCAGCCCGTCTACGCTGGCGCGCTCACCCGAGAACGAGGAGGAACCCGGTGCGTCGCGTCGCCCCCCTGATCGCCGTACTCGCCCTGTCCGCCGCCGCATGCGGAGGCGGAACCGACACCGCCGTGGGCGTGGTGATGGTTCCCGCAACCGAGGCCCGCGACGTGATCGGCGACGCTCCCGACGGTCTCGTCGTGCTCGACATCCGCACCCCGGAGGAGTTCGCCGCCGGCCGGCTCGCCGACTCCGTGAACATCG
>CAYXHU010000380.1:0-2680 GCA_964464675.1 uncultured Acidimicrobiia bacterium | reverse complement strand
GACGACCGTCGCTCCTGCGTCCAGCCATCCGTCCGGGGATGCACGGTTCGAGCTGCTCGACAAGAAGCTGAAGCGGGTCAGGTACGAGCCCGACCAGCTGATCGAGGTGCTCCACGATGCTCAGCACGTCTTTGGGTACCTGTCGCAGGACGTGCTCGTGTACGTGGCCCGTCAGCTCGAGCTGCCCCCGAGCCGGGTGTTCGGGGTCGCCACCTTCTACCACCTGTTCAACCTGGAGCCGCAGGGCGAGCACAGCTGCACGGTGTGCATGGGCACCGCCTGCTATGTCAAGGGCGCCGCCGACATCGTGGCGGCCGTCGGCGAGGCGTACGGGATCGCCGACGGAGTAACGACCGAGGACGGGAAGCTCACCCTCGCCTCGGCGCGCTGCCTGGGCAGCTGTGGCCTGGCCCCGGTGGTGCTGCTCGACGGCGGAGTGCTGGGGCACGAGACGGCCGCCTCCACGCTGGAGGCGGTGCGGGCGAAGCTGGAGGGAAGGCACTGATGGCGACCCCCATCGACCTCGACCACGTCGCTCACACCGAACGGGAAGCCCAGAGCCGCTTCCTGTGGCGGGTGATGGCCTGCTCCAGCACCGCGTGCCGGTCGGCGGGCGCCGACGCGGTGCGCTCCACCGTCGACCAGATGGTGGCCGAGACGGGCCGGGAACGCGACGTGCAGGTCGTCCCGACCTCCTGCATGGGCCTGTGCAGCAGGGGCCCGCTGGTGCGGGTCAAGCCGCGGGGCGAGACCCCGACGCTGTACGGCGACGTCGACGTCCCGGTGGCCCGCCGCATCCTCGACGAGCACATCGGGGCCGGCACTCCGGTCGACGAGCACGTGCTCGACGGCACGATCCCGTTCTTCTCGGCTCAGGAGCGGCTGGTCCTCGCCAACGCAGGCGAGATCAACCCGGACCGTCTCGAGGACTACGTCGCCCGGGGCGGCTACCGGGCCCTGGAGCGGGTCCTCCACTCGATGTCGCCCCGGGACGTCGTCGAGGAGGTTCGTATCAGCGGGCTGCGGGGTCGGGGAGGCGGCGGCTACCCGACCGGCAAGAAGTGGGCGATGCTCCTCGAAGCCGAGGGCGACACCAAGTACGTGATCGCCAACGGTGACGAAGGCGACCCCGGCGCCTACATGGACCGCACGATCATGGAGGACGATCCGCACCGGGTGCTCGAGGGCCTGGTGATCGCCGGATATGCCACCGGGGCCTCCAAGGGCTACGTGTACGTGCGGGCCGAGTACCCGCTGGCCGTGGAGCGCCTGGAGCGGGCCATCCGCGTGGCCCGTCGGCAGCGGCTCCTGGGCCGCAGCATCCTCGACTCGGAGTTCGGGTTCGAGATCGAGGTCCGTATCGGCGCCGGCGCCTTCGTCTGCGGCGAGGAGACTGCGCTCATGGCCTCGATCGAAGGGAAGCGTGGCACGCCCTCGATCCGGCCGCCCTACCCGACACAGCGGGGGCTGTGGGGCGCTCCGAGCATGATCCAGAACGTGGAGACACTCGCCAACATCCCGGCGATCATCACGCGCGGAGCGGGGGCGTTCTCGTCGATCGGGACCGAGTCGTCGAAAGGCACCAAGGTGTTCGCACTCGCCGGTGACCTGGTGAACACCGGCCTGATCGAGGTGCCGATGGGGATCACGCTGCGAGAGATCGTCTACGAGATCGGCGGCGGCATCCCAGACGGCAAGGAGTTCAAGGCCGCCCAGACCGGCGGCCCGTCCGGAGGATGCATCCCAGCCGAGTTCCTCGACACCCCGGTCGACTACGAGAGCCTGCAGGCGCTCGGTTCGATCATGGGGTCCGGAGGCCTCGTGGTGATGGACGAAGACGTCCGGATGCCCGACGTGGCCAAGTTCTTCATGGAGTTCTGCGTCGAGGAGAGTTGCGGGAAGTGCATCCCCTGCCGGGCCGGCACCGTGCAGCTGCACCGGCTGCTCGACTGCATCAGCCACGGGCAGGGGTCGCCCAGCGACCTGCAACGCCTCGAAGAGTTGTGCGACATGGTGCGGCACACCAGCCTGTGCGGCCTGGGGCAGACGGCCCCCAACCCGGTGCTGACCACGCTGCGCTACTTCCGGGACGAGTACGAGGGCCTGCTCCGCGGGGCCGAGGAGGTGGCCGATGCCTAACGGGCGATCCGATCTCGTCGTCACGATCGACGGGCGGGAGTGCACCGCCCACGCGGGCGAGAGTGTGCTCGACGTCGCCCGGCGGGAACAGATCCCCATCCCGACCCTGTGCCATCTCGACGGGCTGTCGATCTGGGCGTCGTGCCGGATCTGCGTCGTCGAGATCGCCGGCACCCGCCAGCTCAAGCCTGCCTGCGCCACCCCGGTCGAGGACGACATGGAGGTGTGGACCCAGAACGAGCGGCTGGTGCGCTACCGGCGGATGATCGTGGAGCTGTTCCTCGCCGAAGGGAACCACTTCTGCGCTGTGTGCGTCTCCAACGGTGCCTGTGAGCTGCAGGACCTGGCGGCCGCCCTCGGCGTCGATCACGTGCGCTACGAGTACCGCAACCCGGACCGCGCCGTCGATGCCAGCCATCCCAAGTACGTCTACGACCCGAACCGCTGCGTGATGTGCACCAGGTGCGTGCGGACCTGCGACGAGATCGAGGGAGCGCACGTCTGGGACGTGGCGCAGCGTGGCAACGACGTGATGCTCGTC
>CAYXHU010000379.1:0-2684 GCA_964464675.1 uncultured Acidimicrobiia bacterium | reverse complement strand
GCTCGCTTCGGTCGTCAAGACCGGACGGCTGGTGACCGTGGAGGAGAACCCGCGCCTGTGCGGCTGGGGCGCCGAGATCTCGTCGATCGTCGCCGAGGAGTGCCTGTGGGACCTGGACGGGCCGATCGTCCGGGTGACCACCCCGCACATCCCGCTCCCGGCGGCCGCCGAACTCGAAGACCTGGCCATCCCGTCGCCAGAACGAGTCGTGGAGGCGGTGCTGCAGACCCAATGACCAACCGTTCAGTCCCCGACGTCCCTGCACCCCAGGACCGACCCCTCAGGTTCGGCCCGGCGGGCCGGGCGTCGCGAAGCGTCCCGATCCCAGGAGGTTGAGAGCCAATGGCGATTCTCGAGGAGCCCTACAAGGACGTAGTCGAGGTCCGGAACTTCATCGACGGCGAGTGGGTGGCATCGAAGGGTGAGACGAAGGAGGTCGTCAATCCGGCGACCGGCAAGGTGATCGCCACGGTTCCCATCTCCACGGCCGACGAGTTCGATCAGGCGGTCGATGCCGCCCAGGAGGCCTTCGAGGACTGGCGCAGGACCACGCCCCTGGCCCGCAGCCGCATCCTGTTCAGGCTCAAGGAGCTGCTGGAAGAGAACTTCGAAGAGGTGAGCCGGATCCAGACGATGGAGCACGGCAAGACGATCGACGAGTCCCGCGGTGAGACCCGACGCGGGATCGAGAACGTCGAGGTCGCCTGTGGGATCCCGACGTTGCAGCAGGGCTACTACTCGGAGGACATCGCATCCGGGATCGACGAGTGGGTGATCCCCACCCCGCTGGGGGTCTTCGGGGTCATCAGCCCGTTCAACTTCCCGTGGATGATCCCGCTGTGGTCGATCCCGTATGCCATCGCCACCGGCAACACCGTCGTGCTGAAGCCCTCCAGCGAGGTGCCGCTGTCACAGATGCGGCTGGCGGAGCTGGCCGAGGAGGCCGGGGTGCCGCCGGGTGTCTGGAACGTCGTCAACGGCGGACGGACGGTCGTGGGCTCGATGCTGGAGCATCCCGGCATCAAGGGCGTCACCTTCGTCGGGTCCACCCCGACCGGCAAGATCATCTACGAGGGCTGCGGCCGGACCCAGAAGCGCTGCATCGCCCAGAACGGCGCGAAGAACGCGATGGTGGTCATGCCCGATTGCGAGCTGCGCTCCACGGTGGCCTCGACGATGACGTCCTTCTTCGGGAACGCGGGTCAGCGGTGCCTGGCGGCGGCGAACCTCGTGGTGGTCGGGGACGACGACGCGTTCTACGAGGAGCTGGTCGGCCAGATCACCGAGCGCGCCGCCGAGATGACCATCGGGTACGGGCTCGACGAGTCCGTGCAGATGGGCCCGGTGCGCGACGAGGGCAAGAAGCAGCGCATCCTCGGCTACATCGAATCGGGCATCGCCGACGGCGCCACGCTGCGCCTCGACGGACGCTCCCCGACGATCACCGGCGACTACCCGGACACGTGCTTCCTGGGCCCAACGATCTTCGAGAACGTGTCCCCGGAGATGGCCATCGCCCGCGATGAGATCTTCGGCCCGGTCATGAGTGTGATGCGGGTCGGCGATCTCGACGAGGCCATCGAGCTGTGCAACGACAGCGAGTTCGGCAACGGGCACTCGATCTTCACCCAGAACGGCCGGGCCGCCCGAGACTTCCAGTACCGGGTGGAGAGCGGCAACGTCGGGATCAACATCGGGATCGTCGCACCCGTGGCCTTCTTCCCGTTCTCGGGCATGAAGGACTCGTTCTACGGGACTCTCCACACCCAGGGGAAGGAAGCAGTGCGCTTCTTCACCGAGAGCAAGGTCGTCATCCAGCGCTGGTTCTAGAGAGGAACATGATGCGACTTCGGACAGCTTCACAGGCCTTCAGCCTGGCCAAGGACCTCGAGGAGGAAGCCGCGGCCTTCTACGACCAGCTCGGAGGCTGGTTCCCCGAGCACGCCGAGGCGTTCGGCGGGTTCGCCGCCGAGAATCGGCGGTTCCGCCAGCAGGTGGAACGCGCCTACTACGGCGTGATCACCGATGCGATCGAAGGCGGGTTCGCCTTCGACATGGAAACCGACGGGTTCGCCCTCGACACCTCGAAGCCGGCAGACCTCGACGCGGCGCTGGACCGGGCCAAGGACATGGAAGCCAAGATCATCCGCTTCTACACCGAGGCGGCCGAGCAGTCGCGCACGCTGATGGCTGACCTGCCCCGGGCATTCGACCAGGTCGTCAAACGCCGGAACCGCAGGCGGATCCCGGCGCTCGAGGAGCTGTCCGGCTGAGGCCGTCCGCCGGGCGCCTCGCGGGCCCCGCGCTGCACAGCGCGCCCCGCAGAGTCACGGCGCGCCCCGGCGGGACGGATAGGCTCGCCGGGTGACGGCCATCGGGTCCCTCAACGAGAAGCCGCTCCATGCGGCGCTCAAGGATTGGTACCGCCGAGACGGCGACCTGGTGGAAGCCCCCGTCGCCGGATTCGTCGTCGACCTGGTGCGCGGCGGGCTGCTCATCGAGATCCAGACCGGGGGCTTCGCCTCGATGCGCCGAAAGCTCGCCCGCCTGCTCGAGGAGCACGAGGTTCGGCTGGTGCACCCCGTCGCGGCCGTCAAGTGGATCGTCAAGCTCGACGCGCACGGCCGAGCGGTGTCCCGCCGCCGGTCGCCTGTCCCCCTGTGCCGCTATGAGCGGCCGTGGTC
>CAYXHU010000378.1:0-2708 GCA_964464675.1 uncultured Acidimicrobiia bacterium | reverse complement strand
CAGGCGAAGCAGTCCGGGCTGGAACACGTGGACGCCGAAGCGGTCCACGAGGTGTATGCGCGCTTCGCCGGGCTCGAGGCGCCGCGCCAGCAGGTTGGCGGTGTGGACTCCGGCCACGCCGCCCCCGACGACCACGACGTCGGCGGTGCTACGGCCGCCTGCGCCCATCTTCTGTCCTTCTGCGAGGCTGGCGCTCATGATCGGCGCGTCGCCGCCGAGGGGGGAGGGGTCGAAAGTCAGGTGCTCGGGGTCGTTCGGTCAGGAGATCGGGATGCTGACCCTGAGGGTGGTTCCGTTCCCGGGCTCCGAGTCCACCCGGAACGAGCCGCCTGCGTCGCGGACCCGTTCTGCCATGTTCGCCAGCCCCATGCCGCGCGTCTGGCTGTCGGGATCGAACCCGCGCCCATCGTCCGATACCGAGAGCACCACCTGGGAGCGTCCGCATCCGACCCGGACTTCGATCTTCGCCGCCCCGCTGTGGCGCAGGGCATTGCTGAGGGATTCCTTGACGATCTGCACCAGCTCGTCGGCGAGGTCGGGGGGAACGAGGTCCGGGGGGCAGTTCACGTCGAGGGAAACGCGGGCATCGTACGGGGCGGAGAGTTGGCCGACCAGATCGGCGAGCTCGCGGCGCAGGCTGGGACGAGCCCACATCGGCGGCCGGAGGTCGAAGATGAACCGCCGGAGCGCGCTGATGCTCTCGTCGAGCTGTTCGACGGCCTGCTCGATCCGCTCGGCGACCTCGGCGGGCTGGCTCGCCACCCGGCCTGAGGCCGACTGGAGACTGAGCCCCACGGCGAAGAGGTCCTGGATGATGGAGTCGTGGAGGTCGCGGGCGATGCGCTCCCGATCTTCGAGCAGGGCAGCCCGGCGCAGCCGGTCCTGGAACTCCAGAGTGGAGACCGCCGACCCGGCGGTGATCGCGAGGAACTCGACGAGGATCTCGTCGTCCTCCGTGAAGCCCCCCGGCTTGTCGGTGAGGTACAGGTTGCCGAACACCCGGTCCGCGACCCGCACCGGGACACCCAAGAACGAGTCCATGGAGGGATGGCTCCCCGGGAACCCGACCGAGTCCGGATGGCTCGCGAGCTCGTCGAGTCTGATGGTCTTGCCGGTGGTAGTGATGGTCCCCAGCACGCCGCGTCCCACGGGCGGGGATCCGATCGCTGCGACGGTCTCGGCGTCCATGCCGACCGTGATGAAGTCGACGAGTCCGCCGTGCTCGCCGACCACGCCGAGCGCCCCATAGCGAGCGCCGGTCAGGTCCATGGCGATGACGACGGTGGAACGGAGCAGATCGGACAGATCGACCTGGCGCGCCACCGAGGCAGCGCCTTCGACCAGTCCCGCGATGCGTTCCGGCGTGAAGCTACCGCTCACGGCCCACAGCCTACATGGGACTTTCGGCACATCCGCCGGGGGCAACTGGGGCCTGTGGCCGGTGCGCAGCGCCTGGGTACTGTGGTGCCATGTCGGAGCCTCTCAAGATCGAGCTCGTGGACGACCACGAGGTGGTTCGCCAGGGCCTGCAGGCGCTGCTCGAAACCGAGGAGGACATCCACGTCGTGGGCCAGGCGTCCACGGTGGCCGAGGCCATTCGCCGGGTGGGCTACGACAGTCCCGATGTGGTGGTGCTCGATGTCCGCCTGCCTGACGGCAGCGGCATCGAGGCATGCCGCGAGATACGCGCCCGCTGGCCCGACGTCAAGGTGTTGATGCTCACGTCGTTCGCCGACGACGAGGCCTTGTTCGCTTCGATCATGGCGGGGGCATCTGGATACGTCCTCAAGCAGATCAAGGGGAGCGATCTCGTCGACAGTGTTCGCCGGGTCGGACGCGGCGAGTCCCTGCTCGATCCGGAGATGACCGAGCGGGTGTTCCGCCGAATCCGGGGGGAAGAGCCGGACGATCCACTGCTGGCGCGTCTCTCCAAGCAGGAGCGCAAGATCCTCGACCTGATCGCGGAGGGGCTCACCAACCGCCAGATCGCCGAGCGCATGTTCCTCGCCGAGAAGACGGTGAAGAACTACGTGTCGAACGTGCTCGCCAAGCTCGACATGAGCCGCCGCAGTGAGGCCGCTGCGTACGCCGCCAAGCTGAAGGCGCATCGCGATCAGAAGTATCCTCCAGAGCAGTGGCCGACCTGATCGTCGTCGGTGTCGACGACTCCGAGCCGAGTGTTCACGCCGCAGCGGCCGCATGCCGGATCGCTGCTTGTCTCGGGGCAGAGTTCCACGCGGTGTTCGTCGCGCACGTCCCGGCCGCGCTGTTGGCAGTGCTCGCCGGGGTGCCCGCTGCCTCGAGTGAAGTGATCGCTTCGCAGCGTGATGCCACGTGGTCGCTGATCGGCCCGGTCCTCGACGAGGCCGGCGTGCCGGTGCGGCGGGTCGACCTCGAGGGGTATCCCTCGGATACGCTGGTGTCGTACGCGAAAGAAGTCGATGCAACGATGTTGGTCGTCGGCAGCAGAGGTCGAGGAGACCTGGTGTCGCTGGTGTTGGGGAGCACCAGCCACAGGGTGGTCCACGACGCTCACTGCGACGTACTGATCGCCCGGAGCGACGCAGGAGGGGTCCCGTGAGAGTGCGCGACATCATGACGACCGATCCGATCGCGGTGCACCCCGACACCACGCTGAAGGAGACGGCGCGCATCATGGTGCGCCACCAGGTGAGCGGGATGCCGGTGATCGACCGGATGGGAAAGCT
>CAYXHU010000377.1:0-2708 GCA_964464675.1 uncultured Acidimicrobiia bacterium | reverse complement strand
ACGTGGGACGAGCAGCAGGCCAAGGAGGCCGCCGACAAGATGCTCGCCGCTGCGTTCACCCTCGAGGACTTCCTCGACCAGTTCCAGCAGGTGCGCAGGATGGGGCCTCTCTCACAATTGCTTGGTATGCTCCCCGGCGCCGCGTCGGCGTTGCAGGACGCCGACGTGTCCGAGAAGGACCTCTCCCGGGTCGAGGCGATCATTCGTTCGATGACACCCGCGGAACGGCGCAATCCGAGGATGATCGACGGCAGTCGGCGGCGGCGGATCGCAACGGGTTCGGGCACGAGCCCGCAGGACGTGAACCGCCTCCTGCGGCAGTTCGCCGAGACGCAGAAGATGATGAAGGCCTTTGCCGGCGGCCGGAACCCCATCCCCGGCCTTGCCGTGCCGGGGCTGACGCCCAGGAAGCAGAAGAAGAAGAGGTGACCGCATGGCGGTGAAGATCCGCCTCACCCGCAAAGGGAAGAAGAAGCAGCCCACCTACCGGGTGGTGGTTGCCGACTCGCGCGCTCCGCGCGACGGTCGGTACATCGAGCAGATCGGCCGGTACGACCCCAGGCAGGAGCCCTCGGTTGTGGAGATCGATGCCGAGAGGGCGCAATACTGGCTGAGCCGGGGTGCCCAGCCGAGCGACGCTGTCCGCAAGCTGCTGGAGATCGCCGGAGCCGTCTCCGCTCGGCCGGCGCCGGCGGCGGCCCGGCCCGCCACCATTCACGTCGTCGACGAGGCGGCGCAGGTGGCCGCAGAAGCCGAAGCGAGGGCGCTCGCCGCGCAGGAAGCCGCCGCGGAGGCCGAAGAAGACGGAGCGCTCGAAGAGGTGGGCGAAGCCGAAACCGCCGGCGAAGCCGAGACCGCCGGCGAAGCCGAAACCGCCGGCGAAGCCGAAATCGCCAGCGAAGCCGAGATCGCCAGCGAAGCCGAGATCGCCAGCGAAGCCGAGATCGCCGAGTCGGCGAAGGACGAGGCATGAAGGGTGACATTGTCCAGCGCGTCGTCGAGTACGTGACGAAGGAGATCGCCGAGGACTCCGAGGCCGTGACGGTGACGATCGTCGAGGAGGGCCCGGACGAGGTGACCGCCGAGGTACGGGCCGCCAAACCGGACATGGGCCGGCTGATCGGGAGACGCGGACGGGTTGCCAAGGCGATCCGGACCGTCGCCCAGGCTGCGGCCGACGAAGAGGGGCTGACGACCGACGTTGAGTTCATCGACTGACCGGGTCCCGGTGGCTCGAATCGGTCGCCCCCACGGGGTACGCGGCGAGGTGACCGTGCTCCCCGACACCGACGACGTGTCCTGTTTCGCTGCCGGGTCGGTGCTGTTCACCACCGGCTCGCCCGTCCGGGCGCTCACCGTGGCTCACAGCCGGTCCTATCGGGGGAGCGGGCTGGTCCTCGCGTTCGAGGGTGTGGAGACCCGCAGCGAAGCCGAGCTGCTGCGGGGCACCACCGTGTCGATCCCCGCCGACCGGCGGCGCCCTCTGGCCTCCGACGAGTTCTGGCCGGAGGACCTGATCGGGCTGATCGCTGTGGACTCGGGCGGAGAGGTGCTCGGCGAGGTCACCGGCGTGGAGTTCGGCGGTCAGGATCGTCTCGTCGTGACCACCCAGGATGGATCCGAGGTCCTCGTCCCGTTCGTGGCGGATCTCGTGGGGGATCCCGAAGGCGGACGCATCACCATCGCCCCCCCTCCGGGCTTGTTCGAACCCCGCTAGTCGGCGTGGCGCGCCAGACTGATCTCATGATCACCATCACCGAGACCGTGACAACGACCAAGCAGCGCAGCGAGGTGTTCGCATACCTGGCGGACTTCACCACGGTATCCGAATGGGATCCCGGGATCGTCGCGTCACGCCGCGCCTCCGGAGACGGGGGGATCGGTTCCGTCTACGAGGTCACCGCGACGTTCGCAGGGCGACACGTGCCCATGACCTACGAGGTCCTCGAGATGACTTCCCCCGAGCGCATCGTCCTGAGGGGAACGGGCGCCTCCGCCGAGGCCCTCGACACGATCGAGTGTTTCGAGCACGGAGACGGCACGCGGGTCGTCTACACGGCGGTGTTCCGGCTCGCAGGCCTGCTCCGGTTCGTTGAGCCCCTTCTGAGGGGAACCTTCCGCCGGCTCGGCAGAACCGCCATCGAGGGGCTCGACCGGGCGCTCAACGGCTGATCTCCCAGACCCCGTGCACGAGCCCGCCGCGCCGCACGTCGGGCGGGACCCTCACCATCCCGAGCCGGCGGGCGACACGGACGGATCTGGCGTTCTCGGGCACGATGGTGGCGACGATGCGCGCCAGTCCGACGGTGGCGAACCCGTGGTCGAGGACCGCCGCAGCCGCCTCCGTCGCATACCCCATCCCCCATCGGTCGCGCCGCAGATGCCAGCCGATCTCGATCGTGCCTTCGGGGACCGGTGAGGCCTGTAGGGCGGTCGTGCCGACGATGTCCCCGCCGGTTCGCTCCTCGACGACCCACCATCCCAGGCCGGGCCCCATCGCATCACAGCGATCGATGAGGCGGCCGAGAGACCGCCTCGTGGCCTCCAGAGTCGTGCTCGGCTCCCACCAGATCACGTCCGGATCTCCCCAGATCCGGTGCCAAGCCGGGGCGTCGCCTCGCTGCGGAGGCCGCAGGACGAGGCGATGGGTGTTCAGCACTGGGACCGGCACGGTCCACAAGGGTATCGAACGGCGCCCCGGCCGGGGC
>CAYXHU010000376.1:802-2710 GCA_964464675.1 uncultured Acidimicrobiia bacterium | reverse complement strand
AGCAGCCCGTACGCGTCGTTGAAGCGGTACTCGTCCAGCTGCGCGTCGACACGGCGGAACACCTCGTGGAGCCTCCCGAGGATCCACCGCTCCTCCGGTCCCGGGTCCGCCGGATAGCCGCCGTCGGAGGGGACCCCGACCTCGGAGAGGTGAGGGAGGGCGAAGCGCACCGCGTTCCACAGCTTGTTGCCGAACCGCCGGGCGGCATCGACCCACTCCTCCTGGTAGGGCACGTCGTGGCCGGGCGCCGCCGCCTGGACGAGGGCGAGGCGGAGCGCGTCGGCGCCGTGCTCGGCGACCACGTCGAGCGGGTCGATGGCGTTGCCGAGGGACTTCGACATCTTCCTGCCGTCGGACGTGCGGACGAGGCCGTGGATGACCACGTCCGGGTAGGGCGGTCCGCCGGCGAAATGGATTCCCATCTTGATCATCCGGGCGACCCAGAAGTAGATGATGTCGAACCCGGTGACGAGGACCGAGTTCGGGTAGAAGGTGCGGAGGTCCTCGGTGTCCTCCGGCCACCCGAGCGTCGAGAACGGCCAGAGCGCCGAGGAGAACCAGGTGTCCAGGACGTCCGGATCTTGGCGCAGCGCCTCCGAGCCGCACGCGCACCCCGTCGGGTCCTCCATGTCCACGATCGTCTCGCCGCAGTCGCCGCAATACCACGCCGGGATGCGGTGGCCCCACCAGATCTGGCGGGAGATGCACCAGTCGCGCAGATTCTCCATCCAGTTGAAGTAGGACTTCTCCCAGCGCTCCGGGATGAACCGCACCTCGCCGCAGCGAACCGCCTCGATGGCCGGCTCGACGAGGGGCCGCACCTTCACGAACCACTGGAGCGACAGGTACGGCTCGATCACGGTGCCGCAGCGGTAGCAGTGGCCCACCGAGTGATCGTGGCGCTCCACACCGACCAGCACGCCCTCTGCTTCGAGCGCATCCTTCACCCGTCGGCGGGCCGTGAGGCGATCGAGGCCCTCGAAGGGGCCGCCGGCGGCCGTGACGACTGCGCTCTCGTCGAGCACCGTGATCGCCGCGAGCCCATGCCGCTCGGCGATCTCGAAGTCGGTCGGGTCGTGCGCCGGTGTGACCTTCACCGCGCCGGTGCCGAACTCCGGGTCGACGGCCTCGTCGGCGACGATCGGGATCTCCCTTCCGAGCAGGGGAAGCCGCAGGGTCCGTCCGACCACTCCTGCGTAGCGCTCGTCGTCGGGATGGACCGCGACCGCCGTGTCACCGAGCATCGTCTCGGCACGGGTGGTGGCGACCGTGACCCCGCCCTCACGGTCGACGAACGGGTAGGTGATGTGGACCAACTCACCGACCTCGTCCTCGTACTCGACCTCGATGTCGCTGAGGGCCGTGTGGCAGCGGGGGCACCAGTTGATGATCCGGTCGCCGCGGTAGATCAACCCTTCGCGATACAGGGTGACGAAGACGGTCCGGACCGCACGCGACAACCCCTCGTCGAGCGTGAAACGTTCCCGGGTCCAGTCGGTGCTGAACCCCATCCGCCTGATCTGCTCGGAGATCCGGTTGCCGTAGCGCTGCTTCCACGCCCATACCTGGTCGATGAACGCTGCGCGCCCGAGGTCGTGCCGGCTGATGCCCTCGGCGGAGAGCTCCCGTTCGACGACGTTCTGGGTGGCGATCCCGGCATGGTCGGTGCCGGGGACCCAGAGGGCCGCGAAGCCCTGCATGCGCTTGCGCCGGGTGATGACGTCCTGGATCGACAGGTTGAGGGCGTGGCCCATGTGGAGCTGCCCGGTGACGTTGGGCGGCGGGATGACGATGCAGAAGGGTTCGCCGTCGGGCCGAAGCTCAGGACGAAAGACGCCGGCGCGCTCCCAGCGCTCGTACCACTGCGCCTCGACCCGGTGCGGGTCGTACGCCGGCTCCATCGCTCCG
>CAYXHU010000376.1:575-792 GCA_964464675.1 uncultured Acidimicrobiia bacterium | reverse complement strand
CATGGGGGCACGATGATAGCGAACGCACACCGGGTCACGGAAACGGCCGGCGCATCGAGCGCCGGCCGTTGTGATGCTCACGTGCCCGGGGGGATCGTCTGCGCCGGGCTGCTCAGCCGAGGAGCGTGCCCCAACGGTACGGCCACCACGCGTGGCCGCGCAACCACCAAACGTTGATGTTCGGGATCATTTCCTGAGAGCCGAAGTGACTAGTCCC
>CAYXHU010000376.1:0-565 GCA_964464675.1 uncultured Acidimicrobiia bacterium | reverse complement strand
CGGCGCTCTTTCCCGAGCTCCTGGATGGGTATGAGCGTCGGGTTGACCCGTTCCTTGACCACGTCTGCGTCGATCACCACCCGAGCCACGTCGGTCCGGCTCGGCAGGTCGTACATGGTGTTGAGCAGCACTTCTTCGAGGATCGCCCGGAGCCCACGTGCTCCCGTGCCCCGCAGCAGCGCCTGATCGGCCACCGCCTCGAGGGAGTCGTCCTCGAACACCAGCTCCACGCCGTCCATCTCGAAGAACTTGCCGTACTGGCGGACCAGGGCGTTCTTGGGTTCGGTCAGGATTCGAACCAGCGCCTCGTGATCCAGGTCGTGCAGGTTGGCAACCACCGGGATGCGGCCGACGAACTCGGGGATCATCCCGTACTTGATCAAGTCCTCCGGGTGAACCTTCTCGAGCAACTCTGTCGTGCCTGGCTCGTTGCCTCCGAGATCCACCCCGAAGCCCATCCGCTTCTGATTGAGCCGGTTGGCGACCACCTCGTCGAGTCCAACGAAGGCGCCACCGCAGATGAACAGGATGTTGGTGGTGTCGATCTGCAGGAACTCCTGATGCG
>CAYXHU010000375.1:0-2710 GCA_964464675.1 uncultured Acidimicrobiia bacterium | reverse complement strand
CGGTCGGTCGTCGCCGAACCGCTCGGCCTCGACGTCTGGATCGGGATGCCCCCCAGCGCGCTCGACCGGGTCGCCCTGCTCCTGGATCCGCCCCCGCCCACGGACCCGATGGTCGCCGCCTATCTGAGCCTCTTCACCCCCGAAACCCCGACCGGCCGGGCCCACCTGGCCCGCGCCGGCGACATGGAGACGATCGGCACGACGTTCAACGACCCCGCCCTGTGGGCTGCGGAGTTCCCGTCGGGGGGTGGCATCGCCACGGCCCGAGGACTGGCCGGCATGTACGGTGCCCTGGCCGGAGACGAGCCGACAATCCTCACCGCAGAGACCGTGGCGCGCCACGCGGCCGAAGCGGTCCGCGGACCGGATCTCGTGCTCGTGTTCGAGACTCGCTACGGGCTCGGGTGGCAGCGTCCGACCCCGTTCACCCCGATGGGGCCCGTGGACGCCGCGTTTGGGCACGGGGGCCTGGGCGGCTCCCTCGCGTTCGCCGACCCGGAGCACCGCCTAGGCTTCGGCTACGTGATGAACGCGCTCCGC
The DNA here is from genome assembly GCA_964464675.1 of uncultured Acidimicrobiia bacterium. Lineage (GTDB taxonomy): Bacteria > Actinomycetota > Acidimicrobiia > Spongiisociales > UBA11373 > CAYXHU01. The sequence goes on along the minus strand of CAYXHU010000375.1, from coordinate 2,170 downwards.
TACTCGGGAGCCAACGAGGTCACGAGGGCCGGGGCGCTCGTCGATGCCGTGTATTCCTGCCTCACATGACCGACCGAGCCACCGCTGAGGCCCTCGACCGTTCCGATCTCCTCGGCCCCTTCCGAGACCGGTTCGTGCGGGCCGACGACCGCATCTACCTCGACGGGAACTCCCTGGGCAGGCTTCCGAGTGCCGCGATCGACGCGGCGGCCCGCACCGTGACCGACGAATGGGGGCGCGGGCTCGTCGAGTCGTGGAGCCACTGGATCGACCTCCCCCGGCGGGTTGGAGCGTCGCTGGCGCCGCTCATCGGGGCTGCCTCCGACGAGGTGACTCTGGCCGACTCGACGTCGGTGAACCTCTACAAGCTGGCCGCCGCGGCACTCGACGCGTTCCCGAACCGCAGCGTCGTGGTCACCGACTCCGACAACTTCCCGACCGACAGGTACGTGCTCGAGGGCCTCGCCGCCTCGCGCGGCAAGGAGGTCCGCTACATCGACACCGATCCGCTGCTCGGCGTGACCGCCGACGCCGTGGCCGAGGTGATGAACGGCGACGTCGCCCTGGCCTCTTTCTCGCTCGTCTCGTACCGCTCGGGCTCGCTCGCCGACCTGGCCGCCGTCACCGACGCGGTCCGCTCCTCCGGAGCGCTGGTGCTGTGGGATCTCAGCCACGCGGTCGGCGCCGTGCCGATCGACCTCGGCGGCGCCGGCGTCGACCTGGCCGCCGGCTGCACGTACAAGTACCTGAACGGAGGCCCCGGAGCTCCGGCGTTCTTGTACGTGCGCCGCGCCCTGCAGGGCGCACTCCACCAGCCGATCCGCGGGTGGTTCGGCCATGCCGACCAGTTCGCGTTCTCTCGCGACTGGCGCCCCGCTCCCGGAATCGAACGATTCCTGGTGGGCACCCCGCCGATCCTGTCGGTGGCCGCCGCCGTCCCCGGGATCGAGATGGTTGGCGAAGCGGGCATCGATTCGATCCGTGCCAAGAGCGTGCGAGCCACGTCGTTCCTCATCGATCTCCACGATCGCCGCCTGGCACCCCTCGGGGTGCGGCTCGGGTCATCGCGCGACGCCGACCGTCGCGGCTCCCACGTGGCCCTGGAGCACCGCGAAGGCCTGGGGATCACTCGCTGGCTGCGCTCCGCCGGCGGCGTGGTCGCCGACTTCCGGGCGCCCGAGACCATCCGCCTCGCCGTGGCCCCCCTCTACACCACGTTCGGTGAGATCTGGGACGCGGTCGAGGCGATGCACGAGGCCGTCTCCGGGGAGCGCTGGAGAGATGCCGGATCGGCGGGAACGGTGACGTGACCGGAATGCCCGATGAGCGCCGGAGGCGGCCCACACCCCGCTCTCGCCGTCTGATCGTCGACATCGGCCGGGCCACTCGCAGTCGGCACAGCGTCCACGGCCTCATCGAGGTGGACGTCACCGATGCCAGACGGCTGATGGCCTCGGGAGGGGGACCGTCGCTCACCTCCTGGGTCGTGTGGTGTGTGGCGCGTGCCGCCTCCGCCCATCCCGACGTCCACGGCTACCGAGACGTGCTGGGCCGCCTGGTCACGTTCGACGCGGTGGACGTGAACGTCTCCGTGGAGGTGGGCCTCGAGGGCCGATCGTTCCCGATGAATCACGTGCTCCGGGACGCGGCCCGCCGGCCCCCGGCCGAGCTCCACCACGAACTCCAGGAGGTGCGCCGGGACCCGGGGGCCTCTCCCACGGCCCGGCTCGCCGGCGGTGCCCGTCGCTTCCTGGCTCTTCCTTCGCCGCTGCGCGTGGCACTGCTGCGGCTCCTGCACAGGATGCCGGAGACGCAGCGCCGGCTCGCCGGGACGATCGGCGTCACCTCCGTGGGCATGTTCGGTCGCGGCGGCGGGTGGGGCATCGCCTTCCAGGTCCACACCCTGGCGGTGGTGGTGGGCGGGATCGCCACCCGTCCCGGGTACTCGGCGACCGGGGTCGAGCCCAGGGAGTTCCTGGCGATCACCCTCTCCTTCGACCACGACGTCGTCGACGGAGCACCGGCGGCGCGCTTCGCCGCCGAACTCCGCGAGCTGATGGAGTCGGCGGCGGGGCTGGGCCCGCCGCCCGATGCGGGCGGCGCGACCGGCGGCAACTAGCGCCGCGCGAGCAAACTCGCACGATGCCCTCCACTAGACCCCCATTAGGCT
>CAYXHU010000374.1:0-2715 GCA_964464675.1 uncultured Acidimicrobiia bacterium | reverse complement strand
TTCGTGCCCCTGGATCGGCTCGGGCCCCTCGAAGGGGCACTGGCCGACGCGGGCGTGCCGAAGCGATTCCACGATGCGAAGCCGCTGGTGCGCTCGCTCCTCGAAACCGGGATGGACTTCCGCGGCTTGGACTTCGACACTGCGCTCGCCGGCTACGTCATCAACCCGGCCGAGCGGGCGCCCGCCCTCTCCGATCTGGCCGGCACCGTGCTCGGGCTCGAGATCGGGCCCCCGACCGAAGAGGGGGGCGGCGGCTCCCAGGGCACGCTCGACTTCGAGGGGGCCGGGCCCGACCTGGACGGCGCGGCACGGCGGGCGATCGCGGTGTCCCGGCTGGTCGATCCGTTGAGCGAGCAGCTGGAGGCGAGGGGCGGGAGCTCCCTGTACCGGGAGATCGAGCTGCCGCTGGTCCGGGTGCTGGCCAAGATGGAGGAGGCCGGGATCGGGGCCGACACCGCATACCTCGAAGAGCTCGGGGAGAGCCTGCGCGACCGGCTGGCGACGCTGGAGCGGCGTATCCATCAGGCGGCGGGCGAGCCCTTCAACATCAACTCGACGCAGCAGTTGCGGGAGCTGCTCTTCGACCGGCTCGAGCTCCCCGTGCTCAAGAAGACGCCCAAGGGGGTGCCGTCCACCGACGCCTCGGTGCTGCAGAAGCTCTCCGGCGAGCACCCGGTCGTCGAGTTGCTGTTGCAGTACCGGGAGCTCGAGAAGCTGCGGTCCACCTACGTGGACGGGCTGCTGCCCCTGGTGGCCGCGGACGGGCGCATCCACTGCGTGTTCAACCAGACGGGAGCGGCGACCGGCCGGATCTCCTCGGAGCGCCCCAACATGCAGAACATCCCGGTCCGGTCCGAGGAGGGGCGCACGATCAGGCGGGCCTTCGTGGCGGCCCCGGGATGCCGGTTCATCGTGGCCGACTACAGCCAGATCGAACTGCGCATCCTCGCCCACCTGAGCAGGGACCCCGGGTTGGTCGAGGCGTTCCGGTCGGGCTCCGACATCCACGCGGCGACGGCGGCCCGAGTGTTCGGCGTCGATGAGCCCGGTCCGGACCTGAGGCGCAAGGCGAAGATGATCAACTTCGGGCTGCTCTACGGCATGGAGGCGTACGGGCTGGCCCAGCGTCTGGAGATCTCCACCGACGAGGCGCGCCTGCACATGGAGGCGTACTTCGCCCAGTTCCCGGACGTGAAGGCCTTCATGGACGGGATCGTGGAGGAGGCGAGGCACACCGGGTACACCACCACGATCCTCGGGAGGCGCCGCTACCTCCCCGAGCTGGCCTCGCCGGTGTTCCGGATCCGCCAGATGGGGGAGCGGATGGCACTCAACGCCCCCATCCAGGGCTCCGCGGCCGACATCATCAAGCGGGCCATGATCGATCTCGACGCCGAGCTGGAGGGCCGGGGCATGCGAGCCGCGATGCTGCTCCAGGTCCACGACGAGCTCGTGCTGGAGGCGCCCGAGGAGGAGGTCGACGACACGGTCGCCTCGACCCGGTCGATCATGGAGCGGGTCTCCGACCTGTCGGTGCCCCTGGTCGTCGAGATCGGCACCGGAACCACCTTGGCCGACGCCAAAGCCTGAGGACGCTCCCGTGCCTCTGTGGTACCCTTCTGCCGCCTTCACGCGTTCCACGCGCCGTGAAGAGCTTCCATTCGAGGAGAGAACCCACACCCATGACCGACGAGACGATGGACGCGCCTGCCGACGGCACGAAGCCTGAGGAGGCGGAGGCTGAGATCGCCGAGACCGCAGCCGGTGAGACGCCGGTGACCGAAGCAGCCGCAGAGGTCGAGGAGGCCGCCGCAGAGCCGGCCGAGAAGGACGAGTCCGACGCCGCGACCGAGGAAGCCGACGTCGCGACCCAGGCAGCCGCAGAGGCCGAGGAGCCCGCCGGGAAGGACGAGGCGGAGGCCGAGGAAGGGGCCGCGCCGAGCGAGGAGCCCGAGGCGGCCGAACCGGCCGCGGAGGCCGAACCCGCCCCGGAGGCCGAACCCGCCCAGGCTGCGAAGCCGGCTCCCAAGCCGAAGCGAGAGGTGGTCGTGACCGACCCGGCACGCGCTCTCGAGGGCATCGGCGAGATCCCGGACGACCTGTCCGAGGAGGCCTTCGCCGCGGCGATCGACAGGACCGTGGTCGAACTCGGTGAGGGAAGCCTCGTGACGGGCCGCGTGGTGCGCGTCGATCCCGACGAGGTGCTCGTGGATATCGGGTACAAGTCGGAGGGCGTGATCCCGGCCAAGGAGCTGTCGATCCGCAACACCGTCAACCCGGGCGACGTCGTCAGCGTCGGCGATGAGATCGAGGCCCTGGTCCTGCAGATGGAGGACCAGGAGGGCAGGCTGATCCTCTCCAAGAAGCGTGCCCAGTACGAACGGGCCTGGGGGCGCATCGAGACCGTCATGGAGGAAGGCGGCACGGTGACCGGTCAGGTCATCGAAGTCGTGAAGGGCGGCCTGATCCTCGACATCGGGTTGCGCGGGTTCCTTCCCGCCTCGCTGGTGGAGCTGCGGCGGGTGCGTGACCTCCATCCCTATGTCGGGGAGTCGCTCGAGGCGAAGGTCATCGAACTGGACAAGAACCGCAACAACGTCGTGCTCTCCCGGCGCGCCTACCTGGAGGAGGAGCAGGCCGAACAGCGGCACGCCTTCCTCGACGAGCTGAGCCAGGGCGAGGTGCGGGACGGAGTCGTCTCGTCCGTGGTCAACT
>CAYXHU010000373.1:0-2716 GCA_964464675.1 uncultured Acidimicrobiia bacterium | reverse complement strand
GCCAGGCCGTAGCCGCGGGCGAGGGGGTTGATCTCCTCGGCGAGGACGACGATCGCCAGCGACGCGAGGGCGATCGTTCCCAAGCGAGCTCCCGCCTGGGCGGCGGTGAACCACGGCGCGGAGGGTACGAACACCGTGGCCAGGTTGAACAGCGGGAGCAGGGCGAACGCCACCAGCAGCGGCACCCGGCGTCCGCGGTGATCTCCCCACCACGAGAAGAGCAGAGCGATCAGCGAGACGGCCCGGATCACGGACAGGAGATCGAACACCTGGCGGTCGCTCAGGCCGAAGTCGTCGCGGACGAAGGGCAGCGCGTGGGTGAGCACCGTGCCGCTCCAGCCCTGGGTGAAGGCCACGATCGCGAAGAGGGCCAGCAGGCCGATCTCCCGGCGCTCGAGAGCGACGGGCGGCTTGAGGGAGTCGAGCACCCGCATTCCTCACGCGGCCGGATCGAGGCGGAACGCGGTCCGGCGTGGTGCCGATTCGCTCCGGCGACCGCGGGCGGCAGCGTACCGGCCAATCGGCGAATCGCGGCTGCCGGGACGAAGCGGGAACAGGAACGTGCCGGGTACCGTTTGTCCCCTCGACGGGCGGCACGGAGGGAAGCCTTGGACATCACCGGAGTCAATCCGATCAGCGTCGTCGCTGCGTTCTCCTTCGGGGCGCTGAGTTTCGTGTCGCCGTGCGTGCTGCCACTGCTCCCCGGCTACCTCAGCATGATGTCGGGGTACTCGGCGGCCGAACTGAACGAGGGGACCGTCTCCACCCGGCGGATGCTGCGGGTGACGCTGCTGTTCGTGGGCGGGTTCACGGTGGTGTTCGTCGCACTCGGGGCCACGGCGACCACGCTGGGGCGCACCCTGCTCCGCAACGAGAGCGCCCTGACGACGATCGGTGGCTGGCTGGTGATCGCGATGGGCCTGTTCCTGGCCGTGACGGCGGTGTGGACCCCTCGCTTCATGATGCCGCTGCTGCGGGAACGGCGAGTGGATGTCCGGCCGTCCCGCCTCGGTTCGTGGGCTCCGCCGCTGATGGGCGCCGCCTTCGGGTTCGGGTGGACGCCCTGCATCGGGCCCACGCTCGGTGCCATCCTCGCCCTGGCGGCCAGCAGCGAGACCGCCACCCTTGCCCAGGGCATGTTCCTCTTGTTCGTGTACTCGCTCGGGCTCGGGGTGCCCTTCGTGCTCGCCGGGATCGGGATGAACAAGGCCATCGGAGTCTTCGGATGGCTGCGCCGGCATCTGCGGCCGATCACCGTCGTGTCGGGCGCGTTGCTGGCCGTCTTCGGCGTGCTGATGGTGACCGGCCGCTTGATCGACCTGAACCGGTGGTTCCAGGAGACCCTGCCGGAGTGGCTGTGGAACGTGTGAGGCGGTGAGCGGTCTCGCGCCGCGGTCCCCGGATGGCCCGCGCCCTCTCGGTACCCTGACCCGGTGCAGCTGACCCCGACTCGCGCCGAGTTCCTCCGGCTCGCGGCCCGCCACCGTATCGTCCCGGTGGCGTGCGAGCTGCTGGCCGATCGGGACACGCCGGTGTCGATCTTCGAGAAGGCGGCCGGTGACGCCGGCCCGGCATTCTTGCTCGAGTCGGTGGAGGGCGGCGAGCGCTGGGCGCGCTGGTCGTTCGCCGGCTGGGATCCCCTGTTCATCCTGACGGCCGGCGCATCGGGCTGCCGTCTCGAAGGCCTCGATGTCGACCTCCCCCACGGCGACCCGCTGTCGGTCCTCGACGCCGTGGTGGCGGGGTTCGATGTCGCCCCCCGTCCGGATCTGCCTCCTCTGCACGCCGGGCTGGTGGGCTACCTGGCCTACGACGCGGTGCGCCATGTGGAGCACCTCCCGGCCCGGCCCCCCGATGATCGGGGCCTGCCGGAGATGTCCTGGCAGGCGGTGGGGACGCTGGCGGCCCTCGATCGGTTCCGCCACACCGTGACGCTGGTCCGCAACGTGGTGGTCGGATTGGACCCCGCCGCAGACTACGAGGCCGCCTTCGCGGCCCTCGAGGAGGCGGCGGCTCGGATCAGGGCCGCCGGCAAGTCGGGGGTCGTCGAGGGTCCGCCGATGGGGGCGCTGCCGGAGGCCCGGGCGTCCCTGGATCGGCCGGGCTTCGAAGCGGCCGTGGCGTCCGCCGTGGAGGCGATCGAGGCGGGCGAGGCATTCCAGATCGTCCCGTCGCTGCGGTTCGAGGTCGACTTCGCCGGCGACCCCTTCGCCGTCTACCGGGTCCTGCGGCTGGTCAACCCCTCTCCCTACATGTTCTTCGTTCGGAGCCCCGAGGCCTGCATCGCCGGTTCGTCGCCGGAGCTGATGTCGCGGGTGCGCGACGGTCGGGTCTACAGCCGTCCGATCGCCGGAACCCGGCCCAGGGGGGCCACGCCCGACGAGGATGCGGCGCTGGAGGAGGAACTGCTGGCAGATCCCAAGGAGCGGGCCGAGCACGTCATGCTGGTGGACCTGGCCCGCAACGATCTCGGACGAGTGTGCCGCTTCGGTTCGGTCCGGGTCGACGACCTGATGGTGATCGAGCGGTACTCCCACGTCATGCACATCGTCTCGGGCGTCTCCGGGGACCTCCGGGAGGGGGTGGGCCCGGTGGACGTCCTGCGGGCCACGTTCCCTCACGGAACGGTGTCGGGAGCGCCGAAGGTGCGGGCGATGGAGATCATCGACGAGCTCGAGCCGGTGGCCAGGGGGCCTTATGCGGGAGCGGTGGGGTA
>CAYXHU010000372.1:0-2720 GCA_964464675.1 uncultured Acidimicrobiia bacterium | reverse complement strand
ACGTCCTGGAGATGGAGCCGGCGTCGTATGCGCCGATCGCAGCCAACGAGGCCGAGAAGGCCGCCGACATCAACATTCTCGAGGTGCGATCCTTCGGGTCGCTCGGCAGGGTGTACCTCGGCGGCGAGGAGCGCGACATCGACGTCGGCTGGCGGGCGGCGGTGGCCGCCCTGGAGGGCATCGAGGGTCGCACGGACTGGTAAACACACACGACAAGGAGAACCCATGGCAGAAGCACTCGGCATGATCGAATGCCGTGGATTCGCGGCGATGGTCGAGGCCTCGGACGCGATGGTGAAGGCTGCGAAGGTCGAGCTCGTCAGCTACGAGAAGACCGGCGGCGGCTACGTCACCGCGGTCGTGCGCGGCGACGTCGCCGCGGTGAAGGCCGCCGTCGATGCGGGCACGCGCGGTGCCGAGAAGATCGGCGAGGTCATCTCGACGCACGTCATCGCACGTCCTCACGTCAACATCGACGTCGTGCTGCCGCTCGGCAGGGCCGAAGAGGCCGAAGCCGAGATGTCCGGCGCATAGCGGCGCCCATGTTGCTGGGACGAGTCGTCGGGACCCTCGTCGCGAGCCGCAAGGAGGAGACCCTCGAGGGGCTCAAGCTCCTGGTGCTCAGGCAGGTCGACGTCGACGACGCCGAGACCGGAGGGTACGTCGTGGCGGCCGACGCAGTCGGGGCCGGGGTCGGGGAAGTCGTGCTCTACGCCACCGGCTCGAGCGCTCGGCAAACCCGCCTGACCAAGGATCGCCCGTGTGACGCCGTGATCATGGCGATCGTGGACACGTGGGAAGTCGGCGGCGAGGTGCGGTACCGGAAGTGAGCGACTGATGCAGGAGCCCTTCACCCGGGAGGAGATCGCCGACATCATCGGCAGGGTGCGGCGCCATCTCGGCGGGACGGCGGAGCAGCCCCCCGCCGAGCCGCGCGTGCCGGTCGAGATCCCCGACGTCGAGCTCGGGGAGGGCCTGCACGCCACGATCGATGCCGCCGTGCGAGCCGCCGACCGGGCATGCACGGAATACCAGCGGATGGGGTTCGACATCCGGGAGGCGGTCGTCTCGTCGATCCGGCGGACCATGGTCGAGCACGCCGAGTCGCTTGCCGCCATGGCAGTCGAAGAAACCGGCCTGGGGCGGGTCGACGACAAGACGAGGAAGAACCTGCTCGTCACCACGCGCACGCCGGGCCCCGAAGACCTGGAGCCGCTCATCGAGACCGGCGACGACGGGATGATGGTGACCGAGCACGCCCCGTTCGGGTTGATCGGTTCGATCACCCCGACCACGAATCCGACGGCCACCATCATCAACAACGCGATCGCCATCCTGTCGGGAGGCAACGGGGTGGTGTTCAACGTCCATCCCGGCGCCAAACGGGTCTCCGCGGAGACGATCCGGCTGCTCAACAGGGCGATCATCGCCGCCGGCGGACCGCCCGACCTGATCACCGCGATCCCCGAGCCCACCATCGCCAGCGCCCAGGAGCTCATGCACCACCCGAAGGTCGGTGTGCTGCTCGTCACCGGAGGGCCTGCGGTCGTCCGCGAGGCCTTGAAGACCGACAAGCGGGCGATCACCGCCGGCCCCGGCAACCCGCCGGCGGTCGTCGACGAGACGGCCAACATCGAGCAGGCCGCCCGCGACATCGTCGCCGGCGCTTCCTTCGACAACAACCTGATCTGCACGGACGAGAAAGAGGTCATCGCCGTGCGATCCATCGCCGACGAGCTGATCCGTGCCATGGGCCGGCACGGTGGATACCTGCTCAAGGAGCACGAACTGCGGCGTGTCGAGCGGGTGATCTTCGAAGCCATGGGGCCTCCCGGCAAGCCCGGCGTCATCAACCGGAACTGGGTGGGCAAGAATGCCCGGGACATCGCCGCCGCGGCGGGTGTCGAAGTGGACGGTGATCCGAGACTGCTGGTCGCCGACGTACCTGTGGAGCACCCGCTCGTCTGGACCGAGCAGATGATGCCGGTGCTGCCGGTGTGCCGGGTCGGTGACGTCGACGCGGCCATCGACCTCGCAGTGCGGGTCGAGCACCTCTTCAGGCACACCGCGTCGATCCACTCCACCAACGTGAAGACGATCACCAGGATGGCGCGCACCATCAACGTGAGCATCTTCGTCGCCAACGGTCCCAACTTCGCCGGGCTGGGCCAGGGTGGAGAGGGGTTCTCCTCGATGTCGATCGCCAGCCCGTCCGGCGACGGGATGACCAGGCCGATCACGTTCACGAGAGAGCGCCGCATCGCCGTCGTCGGAGCCATGAGGATCGTATGACGGCCCATCCCGCCATCGCCCTGCTCGAGTTCGACTCCGTGGCCGCCGGGATCGTCGCCGGCGACGCCATGGTCAAGCGCGCTCCGCTCGCGGGTATCGTCGCCGGCACGGTCCAGCCCGGGCACTACCTGGTGCTGGTCTCGGGTGACACCGCCAGTGTCGACGAAGCCATCCGGGCGGGGCTGGAGACGTCAGAGGCTTCCATGCTGGATCGAGTCTTCCTCCCCGACGTGCACCCGGACGTGGTGCGCGCCGTGCGCGGCGGGCGGGTTCCCGGCCCCGTCGAGTCGCTCGGGATCGTCGAGACCACCTCGGTCGCCTCGATCCTGGAGGCCGCCGACGCCGGCGTGAAGGGCGCCACCGTGGACCTCCTCGAGCTCCGCATGGGCGACGGGCTCGGAGGCAAGGCCTATCTCCTCTTCGGAGGC
>CAYXHU010000371.1:0-2738 GCA_964464675.1 uncultured Acidimicrobiia bacterium | reverse complement strand
CTGCAGCGACGATGTTCCGGGAGCGCTGCGTCGAGGGGATCACCGCCGACGCCGGCAGGGCCGCCGACCTCCTGGCCCGCAACGTGATCATCGTGACCGCCCTCGCCCCCCGGATCGGCTACGACCGGGCCGCCGAGATCGCCAAGCGTGCCGTCGCCGAGCGGCGCACGGTGCGCGAGGTGGCACTCGAGATGGGGGTGCTGCCCGAGGCGGAGCTCGACGCGGCGCTCGATCTGCGCCCCATGACCGAGGGCGGCTCGGAGGCCTAGACCGCCCGGCGCGTGCCGGGACGCTTGAGCGCACGGCAGCGACTGCAGGGTCGGCGGGTGGGCGCGGGACCTCGCTCACCAGTACGTGAGCATCTTGCGCACCGCGCTCGGGCGCAGCCGCCTGAGCTCGGTGAGCTCGGTGCAGGCGGCGTAGCCGCAGTCCTCGCAGACGTCGTCCGACGCCCGGCAGCACACTCGCTCGCCGTCCACGTCCAGCACCGAGGCGATGGGGAGCCGCCGCGGCCAGTCGCCGGAGCGCAGCGCCTTCAGGCCGGCCCGGGAATTCAGGACGGGGAGGCCGGCGCGGATGCAGTCGAGCAGCCGGTCGATCACCGGCGCTCGCTCGGCCCGGTCGAGGTACAGCCGGTCGTAGCCGTAGTACGGGGTGTGGAAGTAGAACATCACCCCGACCACCGGCAAGCGCGAGCCCTCCACCCACTCCAGGAACGGCTCCACTCCGCCGGCGGTGTTGCGGTCGATCACGTAGATCACCGCCACCCTGGGATGACCGCCCTCGCGCACGGCGCGCTCGACCTCATCGAAGTGGTCGCCACGGCGCAGTTCGAAGGTGCCCGGCAGCCCGTCCATCGAGACCCACACCATGTCGGCCGAGGTGTCGAGCCCGCGGGTTCCGTTCGTGTAGACGTGGACGTGGAAGAACCCGATGCGGCGCGCCTCGACCACGGCGTCCTCAAGCGTGTGCGCCCCGTCGCGCCACAGCATCGGCTCGCCGCCGCTGAAGTAGAGCTCGCGGAAGCCACGGTCCCGGGCTTCCTGCATCGCCTCGACCAGGCGGTCCCAGCTCATCTGCGGCCGACCGGTGTTGGCCACCGTGCAGCCTCGGCACCCCAGGTTGCAGCGGTCGGTCACCGCGATCCCGTAGATGAGCGGCTCGGTGCGCCGCAGGACGAAGAGCTTCCACGAGTACGGGACGTAGAACGAGAGCGCCTTCACGGCTGCACGGCCCCGCATCGTTCACTCCTGAGCGACACCGCTCGATCAACTATCGCGCTGATCGTCGGGGAGTGCAGCCGGGTTGTGCGTGGTCAGGGGTGATCTTCGGAGATTCCCGGCTCGGGCTTCTCGCCGGACTCGTCCTGGCTGCCCCGGGCCCGTTCCGAGGATCGCTCCTCGACGACGTGCTCGATGGACGGCTGGTAGATCGCCTCGAGGAGGCCGAGCGTGCCCGCCCGGCGGGGACGCGGGTTGTACCGGTTGTAGACCCAGCCGCGCTCGGCAGCCTTGCGCGAGTTCATCGCCCAGGTGAAGGCCACAACGATCACCACGAAGACCGAGATCATGATCAGGCCGGCCATGCGGCTCAATCCTCCCACAGGGCTGTTGTATGCGGAACAGCCCGCGGCGGGACAGATGTGGCTGTGTGCTCCTCCATCAGCTCCGCCCACAGCGGCTCGATGAGGTGGTACGTGACCCAGCGCTCGAGGTCGTGGTAGCGGTCGTAGCCCTTGCCGGTCAGCACCACGCCGTCGTCCTCGCGTCGCGCCCACCCCACGACCCGGGAGGCCCGGCGCAGCGCCGACGCCACCGGATGGTCGAGAAGTGGATCGCCGGCACGCAGCGGCACCCGGCCGGTGTAGGCCTGCCAGAAGGCCCGGTAGGCGGCCGCAGCCGGCGCAGACAGCCGGACGACGCGGGCCACCGGGAGGCGGCCCTCATCCAGGTCGCGCCGGTACTGGTCGAGCCCGAAGTGGTTGGCGAAGAACAGCCTGCCGGCGAACGAGGCAGACCCGGCACCGAGACCCAGGTAGTAGGGGCGGGTGATCGAGCTGTACGCCGCCGACCCGCGGCGGTTGAACGTCCACACCGAGCGCCGCTCGTAGCCCCAGGACTCGGCCAGGCGAGTGGCTTCCCGCAGCGCGGCGTGCTCCCGCCGCCGGGCGTGGCGGCCCTTGCCGAAGGGTGTGAACCCGAACCGCATCAGCGGGTAGGTGGACACCTGGTCTACCTCGTACCGGAAGCAGGTCGTGAGGTCATCGAGGAGCGTCGCCGGGTCGTCGTATGCAGAGTCGAAGATCAGGTCTACGTCCACACAGTCGAACACGCCGAGGGCCGATTCGATCGCGGTTCGGTTGGTCTGTGGCGAACCGGGACGCCCGAGCCGGCGCAGGACCCCTTCGTCGAACGACTGGACGCCCAGGCTCACATAGTCGAAGCCGAGGTCGCGGATCCGGGCGGCACCCGGCGGGGTCATGTGGCTCGGGAGGACCTCGATGGCCCGTTCGCCGGTCACCGGGAGCCGGCCGAGCAGGCCCTCCAGTTCGGCGAGGCACAGCGTGGGGGTCCCGCCGCCCACGTAGAGGGACGTGAACGGCCCGGGATGGGCGGAGAGGTAGAGCGATGCCTCGCGTTCCAAGGCCGAGAAGTAGTCGGCGGCCAGGTCTGCCCGGTAGCCGACCTTGTTGTACGGGCAGAACGGGCAGATGGTCCGGCAGAACGGGACATGGAGAT
>CAYXHU010000370.1:0-2738 GCA_964464675.1 uncultured Acidimicrobiia bacterium | reverse complement strand
GGCGCCGTTGAAGGCGATCTGGCGCCCGTCGGGCACCGTTCGCAACGTGACCACCATCTCACTGATCGCGAACGTACGGTCGTCGAGATCCCTGTCGGGGATGAAGAAACGGTCCCCGTCGCGCGGTGTCCACGGGAGGCCGGCCTCCTTGAGGCGCCGGGCGAGGTCGAGAGAGATCACCGTCCGATCGTAGGGGAGTTCGCGCCGCGGCGGGTCCGGCCCTCCGTCGTGGCGTTGGATGAGCGCGATACTGGGGCGGGCAGAAAGGTACGGAGTGCGACACACCAGCCGGGTCGGGATCGTCGTCGTCGTCCTGCTCCTCGTCGGCGCGTGCGCCGACGACGACACCGCGTCGACCACCTTCCCGCAGACGACCGCCACCACACGTGCGGCGACGACCGTCCCGACGACGAGCCTGCCCGAGATCACGACCAGCACGACACGGCCGATCCCCACGACGACGGCCCCGCCGGCCGTCGAGGTCCGGCCCGGAGGCTCGGTCACCGTCGGGATGCGGGCCGAGCCGACGAGCCTCAACCCGCTGGTGGACGGCTCGCCGACCGCACGGCGGATCGGCGAACTGCATCTCGTCGGCGTCTCCGATGTGGGTCCCGACGGCCGGCGTCTCCCGGAGGTCGTGGTCGACCTCCCCACGGTGGGCAACGGGGGCCTCGTGCTCAACGAGGACGGGACCATGACGGTGCGGTTCGAGATCGTCTCGGAGGCGGTCTGGGCCGACGGCACTGCGATCAGCGGGCAGGACTTCGCGTTCACATACGAGACGCTGGCGGGGCTGGACGGCTACGACCCGGGCCAGGGCGCCGAGGCGGATCTCTACTCGCGGATCATCCCGGAGTCGATCGTGGCGGGCGACAAGAGCTTCGAGTTCACCATCGACGCCCCGACCGTGCAGCACGAACTGCTCTTCGACGTGCTGCTCCCACGCCATCAGGTCGCGGGCACCGACGTGACGGCCGACTGGAACGAGGCGCCCTGGGTGTCCGGGGGGCCGTTCGTGCTGGAGAGCTGGGAGCGGGGATCGGCGATGACGTTCGTCCGCAACGACGCCTACTGGCGGTGGGACGGAGACGGGACCCAACTCCCATATCTCGAATCGCTGGAGGTGCGGTTCATCCCGGACGCAACCCGTCTCGTCGACGCGTTCCGCGTCGCCGACGTGGACGTGATCGCCGCTCCGGGGGCGGTGAGCGTGATCGACGCGCTGGCCGAGATGACCCCCTCCGGTGTGGCGGTGTACACGCTGCCGGGGCCGGTCTGGGAACAGGTCTCGTTCCAATTCGGAGAGAAGAACCGGAATCCGGGGAGCCTCAACGCCGACGTGCGGTTCCGCAGGGCGGTGGCTCACGCCGTAGATCGTGACGCCATCGCCGCCGACCTGCTGGGCGGGTACGGGAGGCCGATGGAGTCCTACGTCGAGGCCTACCGGCCTGAGGCTTCCGGCTCCGCTTGGTCTGTGTACGGCTACGACCCCGAGGCCGCCCGGGCCCTCGTCGCCGAGGTGTGCGAGAGCCGGGGCCTGCCCTGCGACATCGACCCTCCGATCATCGAGCTCACCACCACGGCCGGCTCCGACACCCGAGCCCGGCTCGCCGATGCGCTGAAGGGGATGCTGGCGAGCGCCGGCATCGGGGTGCGGATCGAGCTCGAGGCCGGGTCGCTGTTCTTCGGCGAGACGCTCACCGCAGGCACGTGGGACGTCGGGATCTGGGGTTGGGAAGGGGGCCCGGGCCTCGCACCGCTGGTGCGCGTGCACGACCTGTGGGATGCAGAGGGTTCTCCTCCGTACGGGCTCAACTACCAGCGATGGGGAACGGCGGCCGTCGAGGGCGCCGAGCCTGTGGTCACCTCGAGCGGTTCGGTAGACGTGAACCAGGGCCCGTCCACGGTGATCGACGAGCACACCGAGAGGTACGCGGTCCTGCGCGACCGGCTGCAGCAGATCGTGGACGAGCAGGCGCTGCTGTCGCTGGTCGCCGATGCCGAAGCCCTGCTGGCGGAGCAGGTGGTGTTCCTTCCCCTGTTCGCCAGGCTCTGGGTTGGCGCCGTCTGGGCCGACCGGATGGCCGGGTACGTGCCGAATCCGCTGATGGACACGTGGAACGTGGAGCGCTGGCACAGGCTCGATCTGCCCGAGGCGGTAGCCGAGGTTTCGGGAGGCTGACGAGCCTCGATCCGGTCCTAGGATCGGCGGGTGGACCCCACGTCCGGCCTCCCGGCTCACACGTCGATTCGCGGCGTCGTACGCGCCGGGTTGCGTCTCGTAGGGCGATTCGTCGCGGCCCGTCCTGTGTCGTTCGCCGTCGCGGTCACCGGCGCGATGCTGTTCGCGGCGGCCATCGTCGGGTCGGCGATGGTGGTGGGCAGGATCACCGACGAGGTGATCGTCCCGGTGCTCGACGACGGGGAGCCGCTCGGCAACCGGTGGGTGGGAGCGGTCGTGGCCGTTCTGGCCGTGGCGGTCTGGAAGGCCGCGGCGATCACGCTGCGGCGCACAGGTGCGACGTGGCTCCAGTACCGGACCCAGGCCGACGTGCGCTACCGGTTGATCGCTCACCAGCTCGGGTTGCGGCTCGGATGGTTCTCGTCCCGCTCCACCGGGGATCTCCTCGCCGTCAGCGAGACCGACGCACGCCAGGGAACCTTCATCCTCGCCCCGCTGCCTTTCGGGACGGGCGCGGTGCTTCTCGTCTTCGGCACCGTGGGGATCGTCTCGTGGA
>CAYXHU010000369.1:0-2739 GCA_964464675.1 uncultured Acidimicrobiia bacterium | reverse complement strand
TGGCCAAGGAGGGACTGTCCCATCCGTCGCATCCCGCGTCCCGCGGCAGACCTGTAATCTCTTCTTCCGTTCGATGTTCAAAGTTCGATGTTCAAAGTTCGATGTTCAAAGTTCGATGTTCGATGTTCGATGTTCGAAGTTCGATGTTCGATGTTCGAAGTTCGATGTTCGATGTTCAATGGTCTTCCCATCTCTCGCCATCCGCGCCATCCGCGGTTCCCAATCCAACATCATTCCACCCCTCCTCCCTCAACCCGTCCTCAACCTTTGCGTCCTTTGCGAGCTTGGCGTGAGACCCTCTTCCCAATCCGCGTGATCCGCGGTTCAACTCCCCAATAACCGACAACCAGTAACCAACATCCACCATGTCCCACTTCACCACCATCAAGACCGTCATCCGGGAGCGGGAGTTGCTTTGCGACACCCTGCGTCATCTCCACCACGAGTTCCGGGAGGGGGAGCGCCTCCTTATCCGGGGCTACCAAGGCAACCAGGCCCACGGCGAAGTCGTCGTCAACACCGGCAGCGAATATGACATCGGCTTCCAGCGCCAGCAGGACGAGACCTTTGCTGTGTGCGCCGACTGGTGGGGGGTCGAAGGCAACACGCAGATCAGGGAGGACGAGTTCCTCCGCCAGGTCAACCAGACCTACTCGCACCTTGCGGTGCGCCAGCAGGTGGAGCTGCACGGCTACGTCGT
This sequence comes from uncultured Acidimicrobiia bacterium, assembly GCA_964464675.1. Classification (GTDB taxonomy): domain Bacteria; phylum Actinomycetota; class Acidimicrobiia; order Spongiisociales; family UBA11373; genus CAYXHU01. The sequence goes on along the minus strand of CAYXHU010000369.1, from coordinate 2,039 downwards.
CGAGGAGGAACGCGTCCTCGACAACGGCGAAATCGAACTGGTCGTGGCCGAGCCCGCGTGAGAGTCAGATATACCTCTCTCCCTTGCCTGATGACCTCGAATTCCAAACCTTCAATCTCCACATCCTATGAAGAAAATGCGCATCACGATCAAGCCCGACGGCAAGACGACCATGCTGGTCGAGGGGGCCGCCGGCGAGGAGTGCCTCGACTTCACCCGCGCCTTCGAGCGCGCCCTCGGCAGCGTCGAGGAGCGGGTGATGCACGAGGCCAACGAGTCCGTTTCGGAAACCATCTACGAGCGCGACGAACCCGCCACCTGAGGACCAGCCCGCCATGACCGATTTCACCGAAGACCTGGCCGTCTACATCCGGGCCGGCTACCCGATCCTGTCCATTGTTTCCGGCGAGGAGGACCGGGTGATCGAGCGCGTCGAGGCGCTCAAGGGGCACGGCAGCTTCCAGCAGACCCCCCGCGAGATGTACTCATGGAGCATCACCACCGGGCTTGCCGGGCCGGACGGCAAGCGCATCGGCAAGGACGACACCCGCGCGCCCGCCGCCGCCCTTGCGGCCGTGGCCCGCGTCGAGAATCCCGGCATTTTCATCTTCAAGGACTTCCATCCCTTTCTGAAGGACGGCTTCCAGGACGCCTCGCTGGTGGTGCGCCGGCTGCGCGACCTGGTGGGCGACCTCAAGCGCCGCGGCAAGACGCTGCTGTGGGTCTCGCCGGTCCTCCATATCCCGCCCGAACTCGAGAAGGACGTGACCGTGATCGACATGCCGCTGCCCGTCGAGGACGAGTATCGGCGCGTCCTCGACGACCTCATCGAGGGTGTGAAGGACAACCCGCGGGTCGTCATCGATCTCGACGACGACGGCCGGGACGAACTGGTGAAGGCCTGCCAGGGGCTCACCAAGGCGGAGGCTGAGAATGCCTTGGCCCGCACCATCGTCAGCCGGGGCCGGCTCGATGGCTACGACGTCAACGCCATCCTCGCCGAGAAGGAGCAGATCATCCGCAAATCCGGCATCCTCGAGTACACCGCCACGGTCGAAACCTTCGATCACGTCGGCGGGTTGGCGAACCTCAAGCGGTGGCTCAAGCGCCGCAACGAGGCCTTCTCGCAACGGGCCCGGGAGTTCGGGCTGCCCAACCCGCGCGGCGTGATGCTGGTGGGCGTCCCCGGATGCGGCAAGAGCCTCTGCGCCAAGGCGGTGGCCGCCGCATGGCGCAAGCCGCTGCTCAAGTTCGACCTCGGCCGCGTGTTCGCCGGCCTGGTGGGCGAATCCGAGGCCAACATGCGCAAGGCCCTCACCGTCGCCGAGGGCGTGGCCCCGGCCGTCCTGTGGATCGACGAACTCGAGAAAGGCCTCTCGGGTGCAGCCGGCGGGGGAGGTGACTCCGGCGTCTCGACCCGCGTCTTCGGCAACCTGCTCACATGGATGGAGGAAAAGGAGAAACCCGTCTTCGTGGTGGCCACCGCCAACGACATCACCCGCCTCCCTCCCGAACTCCTGCGCAAGGGACGTCTCGACCAGATCTTCTTCGTCGACCTCCCCGGCCCCCGCGAGCGCGCCGAGATCCTCGCCATCCACCTCAGCCGCCGACAGCGCGACCCGGCGGATTTCGACGTTGCCGCCATCGTTCGTGCCACCGAAGAGTTCAGCGGCGCGGAGATCGAGCAGATCATCGAGGAAGCGCTCTTTGAGGCCTTCGACACCGAGGAAAAGAACCTCACCACCGAGCACCTCCTGCGCGCCGCCGGCCAGACGATCCCGCTCGCCCGTTCCCGCGCCCGGGAGATCGAGAACCTCCGCCGCTGGGCCGCCGAGAACTGCATGCCCGCCGCCCTGCCCGACGAAGCGCCCCGGGACGACAGCGAAACCGCCCCGGCAGCGCGGAAGGTGCGCTTTGTGGATATTTGAGCCGTCACGATCGTGCCCCTCAATCGTGCCGTTCGCCGATCGCACCCGGTCCTTCTGGGGATCGCGGGGAGTCGGGGCTACTCTTCGGAGGCGCGGGACTCGAAGCGCATG
>CAYXHU010000368.1:0-2739 GCA_964464675.1 uncultured Acidimicrobiia bacterium | reverse complement strand
GTTCACGAAGGTGAACGTCAGCACGACCATCGCGGTGATGATCAGGGGCAGGATCCACCGCCCGTGCTTCGGGTCTGGGTTCCTCGGCACGACGGAAACGGTAGTCGGTCGTTGGGGAGACATCGGCCGTTGTCTGAGAGCCGGGGGTGCTGCCGTGACTCTCGGCTAGGCTCGCCCAACCCATGGAACTGCACGGCACGACGGCTCTGGTCACCGGCGGTGCCCGACGAGTGGGGCGAGCGATCTCCCTGGCCCTGGCAGGCTCGGGATGCGACCTCGTCATCCATTACGGGCGATCGGAGTCCGAGGCCGCGGCGACCGCGACCGAGGCCGAATCCCTCGGGGCCCGGGTGGCGGTCGTGTCGGCCGACCTCGGCGACCCGGAGGCACCGAACGCGGTGTTCGATGCCGCCGAAGGATTGGCCCCGGTCCAGATCCTTGTGAACGGCGCATCGGGGTTCCCGCACGACACCATCCGCGACGTGACCCCGGCAGGCTGGGATCATACGTTCGCCGTCACGGCGCGGGCACCCGCGCTGCTCACCCAGGAGTTCGCTCGGCGCCTGCCGGGCGACCTGGAGGGCGCCGTCGTGTCCATCACCGACTGGAGGACGGCTCGCCCCTACCGGGACCACTTCAGTTACACGATCGCCAAGGGAGCCCTCGACACCTTCACGCTGGCTGCAGCTGAAGCGCTCGCTCCCAGGATCAGGGTCAACGCAGTGGCGCTCGGTGCGATCCTGCCTCCGCCGGGTGAAGACTCCGACTACCTGAAGGCTCTCGCCCGGGAGATCCCGCTGCAGCGCGTGGGCGGAACCGAGCCGGTCACGGAGGCCGTGTTGTTCCTCCTGAGAAGCCACTTCATGACGGGGGAGATCGTCCGCCTCGACGGAGGCGCCCACCTGCGGTGACCGGCCGGCGCGGCGTATGGTTCGCCCATGGACCGAATCGTCATCAAGGACCTCCTCGTGCGCGGCATCGTCGGCATCAAGCCGGACGAGCGAGAGCACGAACAGGACATCCTCGTGAACGTCACCATGTGGGCTGATACCACACCCGCCGCTGCGAGTGACGACATCGCCGACGCGGTCAACTACCGCACGGTGGCGAAGGCGATGATCGCCCACATCGCCGAAGGCAGCCCCTTCCTGGTCGAGCGCCTCGCGGCCGATCTCCTCGAGATCTGCTTCCGAACCGACGAGCGCATCCTCGAGACGGAGGTTGCCGTGGAGAAGCCCGGGGCGCTGCGCTACGCCCGCTCCGTCGGTGTCGTGGTGCGGCGAACCCGCGCGGAGGTACTCGGGTGACGAAGGCGATCATCGCCGCGGGCAGCAACATCCGGCCGCGGCACAACCTCCCGTCGGGCCTGGCGACCCTGGCGGCACATCCGGCGATCGGCGTTGTCGCCACCAGCACGGTGTACGAGACCGCACCGGTCGGCTCGGTGGGCCAGGCGCTCTTCCACAACGCAGCGGTGCTGATCGACACCCCTCTCGATCCGGCGAGCCTGCGAGCGGTGCTGCGCGACATCGAGGCGCGCCACGGGAGGGTGCGCAGCGCAGATCGGTACGCGCCGCGCACCCTCGACCTGGATGTGGTCGCCTACGAGGGCTTCACCGGCGAGATCGGGGGGTCACCGATACCCGACCCCGACCTGGGCGTCCTACCCCACCTGCTGGTCCCGGCCGCCGAGGTCGCCCCCGGCTGGGGTTTGGGACCGCAGGGTCGTACCCTCGCGCAGGCCGCCGATGCGCTTCGCACGGATGCCAAGGAGATTCATCCCGTGAACCGCGAACCACGATCCACCCCCCAGACCGCCCGGTATGCGACAGAGGCGCTCATGGAGCCGATCGACGACGAGGTCTACGACGCCGGCGAGCAGGCCCGGGTGCGCCAGACCTTGCTGTACGTCGGTGAGGATCCGGATCGGGAGGGACTGGTCCGCACGCCGCTACGAGTCGCCAAGGCGCTGGACTTCCTCACCAGCGGCTATGAGATGACCCTCGACGACGTCGTCAACAACGCCATCTTCGAGAGCGACGCGGACGAGATGGTCGTGGTGAAGGACATCGAGTTCTACTCGCTGTGTGAGCACCACATGCTGCCGTTCTTCGGGAGGGCGGCGGCCGGGTACCTGCCGCGGGGCAAGATCATCGGCCTCTCGAAGATCGCCCGGATCGTGGACATGTTCGCTCGCCGCCTCCAGGTCCAGGAGCGGCTGACCAACCAGATCGCCGACGCGATCGCCCAGGCGCTCGACCCGCACGGGGTGGCCGTGGTCATGGAGGGCAGCCACTTCTGCATGATGATGCGCGGGGTGCAGAAACAAGGCTCGTCGATGGTGACTTCGGCGATCCGGGGCGGATTCCGAGACAACCCGCGCACTCGGGCGGAGTTCTTCGAGCTCATCAACCACTGACGCGCCGCCGCGTCCCCCTTCTCCCGCCGGCCGCGGGCCGGTACGTTCGGCACCGGAACCGCCGGGCGCGCCCTCGCGCTCGCTGCGTCCTCACTGCGGTCCGTACGTGCCGGTTGCCGAAGGGGAGCGATGAACGACGACCACGAGGAACTCGAGCACATTCCATGGTCGGAGCTGATGGCGAGCGACGAGTCGGGGAACCGCCGCCTGCTCTACCTCGGAGCGGGGGTCGTGGCGGCACTCGCCGTCGGGATGCTGATCGGGCGGTCCCTGCTCATGCCGGACGGCCCCGAGCCGATCACGGTCGTGGGAGACACCAT
>CAYXHU010000367.1:0-2757 GCA_964464675.1 uncultured Acidimicrobiia bacterium | reverse complement strand
ACCCGACGCAGCTCATCGATGCCCATACCCCAACCATGCCAGACGGGTACGACACAAACGGGTGGCATCCCGCGCCCTAGAACACCACCCGGAGCATCTCGGAGAATCCGAGCTCGTGGCCGATCACGAACGCGTCCATCGTGATCGCCACGGACCAGTGGAGCGCCGCCCCCCACAGGAACGACCGCGACCGCAGCGCCATCCAGCCGAGCAACGACCCGGCGACGATCGCTGCGAACGTCTCCGGCGCCGGCTTGCCGAAGTGGATCATCACGTACGGGATCACCATCACCGGGATGGCATACCACCCGAACCGGCGCTCCAACCCGAACAACAGGAAGCCCCGGAAGAACGCCTCGACGCCGAGGAACTGCAGCCCGTAGAACAGCTGGAATCCCCAGAAGTGCCAGCCGCCGGCAACGGCGCCGTCGTAGAACGGGTACTTGGCCTGGAAGGACGACAGCTGCGAGGCGAAGAAGAGCACCGGGATCATCACGATCAGGAACACGACGTAGGGCTGAAGGTGTCGCCACTGCCCGGTGACCCGGAACCCCCAGTCGCGTGGCGATTCGCGCAGCACGAACACGATCACACCGAGGGGCACGAGCACCCGGAGCACGAGCGACGACACCCCCCAGTACTGGTAGGGGATCAGGTCGTACCACTCGCCACCGTCGATCCAGCCCGACACCGACTCGTGGAACGACGTGCCGGCGAACCGGGAGGGCAGCCCCCAGTACTCGAACACGACGAGGAGCAGCGTCGCCGTGGCGAACACTGTCAGCGTTCGGCGATCGAGGCGGGAGGACTCGAGTGTCTCGGCGTGGCTCACGGGTGCTCCAGGGGAGTCATCACGGTAGTGCCCCATCCCGAAACCTTGACAGAGCACCAGTCGGCGTCCCCGTTCGGGCCGCCCGGCGTATCATCCTTGTCCCGACGTCGGAGCGTCATGCCCCGTCCCATCTGGAAGGGCGCCATCTCATTCGGACTGGTCACCATCCCGGTCGGCCTGTACGCGGCGACCGAGGACAAGCGCCCATCGTTCCGCCAGCTCCGCAAGGACGATCACTCCAGGATCCGCTACCGGCGCGTCGCCGAGACCGACGGCACCGAGGTCCCCTACGCCGACATCGTCAAGGGCTACGAGGTCGACAAGGACCGCTACGTGGTCTTCACCGACGACGAACTCGAGGCGGCGCTACGTGCCAAGACCGCGGGCATGGTGGACGTCGTCCAGTTCGTGAGCTCCCAGGAGATCGACCCCATCTACTACCGGCAGTCGTACTACCTGGCACCGGAGAAGACGGGAGCAAAGGCGTACGAGATCCTGAGGCGGGCGCTCGCCGAACGTGACATGGTCGGGTTGGCCCGGGTCGCCATCCGGGAACGGGAGTACCCGGCGACGCTGCGGGCCGACGAGGACGTGATCGTCCTGGAGACGATGCACTGGCCCGACGAGATCCGCGAGCCGCGCTTCGACGAGCTCACCGGCACGGAGATCGAGGTGCGCTCCGAAGAGGTGCAGATGGCCGAGATGATCATCGACAACCTCACCCGGCCGTTCGAGCCGGCCGAGTGGGTGGACGAGTCGCGCGAAGCGGTGGAAGAGCTCGCCCAGGCCAAGCTGGCAGGGGACGAGATCGTCGTCCCGGAATTGGCCGCACCTCCGGCAGGGGTCGTGGACCTCATGGAGGCGCTCAAGGCGAGTGTCGAGGCCACGAAGGCCAAGCGCGCCGCCGGGTAGCGCTCAGTAGCCGAACGCCTCCAGGGCCTTAGCGACGATCGACCCGGGGAGGATGTCCGGATCGTGCCGGCGTTCGGGGGGCTCCAGCCACATCTCGGAGACCATCTCGGCGTTGCCGGGGCCGTGCCCTGCAAACTGCGACACCCTGTCGATCCAGTGTGCCGGGTCGGCGACCAGGTCCTCGACGCGGACCAGCAGGTACCGGTCCCCCATGGCCTCCTCCCCGTACAGCATGGCCTCGAGGTTGACGTAGGACCAGAAGTCGATCCACCGTCCCCCGTCGAAGCCGTCCCACCCGGCCTGGCGCGCTGCAGCCTGGGCCCAGGGCGGCACGGGTGACAGGCCGTCGGGACGGGTCCGCGGGTCCACGACGATGTGCACGAACCGCATCTCGGGCAGGAGGGCGTCCAGTGCCGGCAGCACGTCGAGGGCCCGCTGGGAGGCGAACCCCCATTGCCGCCCTGCGGGGTCGAGGCCTTCGAAGTGGCGGGCCAGGAACCACGCCATCCGGTGTTCGAGCCCTGAGGTGGGCACCGGCGTGCCCGCCAGGCGAGCCGCCAGCACCGATTGGGCGATGCCGACGAGGCTGCTGAAGTCGGCCGAAACCAGGTCGCGGTCAAGGTGACGGGCTCCCATGAACCTGCCGCCCAGGCGCAGCACCCGCGCCGCGATGCCCGGGCCGTACTTGTGGTAGCCGCCCACGACGACGGCGGCCGGCTCGAGCACGTCGCCGATCAGCCGGGAGAGCGAAGGGAGCGAGTCCAGGTCGGCGGCGCTCTCCTCGGCCGGCTCGGCCCGGGTCCATTCCGCGCCGGCGTACCCGAACCGCTCGAGCGCCTCTTCGAACTCGGGCACGAACGGTTCGAGCTCCTGCTTCCGCCAGCGTCCGATCGAGCGCGGCACCGAAACCTCGGACATCAGCTCCTCGTCCACCTCTCCGATGCCGGCCAGGTCGAGGATCTGCCCGATCACCGCCGCCGGCTCGAAGCAGAGGTCCTCGAACCGGATCCGGA
>CAYXHU010000366.1:0-2762 GCA_964464675.1 uncultured Acidimicrobiia bacterium | reverse complement strand
GCCGCCCATGGGAACTCGCGGGTGTTCGGATCGGACCGTGGGCCCCGCAGCGGAGAGGCCGAGCCCGCCAGCAGCGTCTCGCCCCGGTCCATCGGCCCGTAGCCACCCCAGTTCACCGCGGTATTGCCCGGGTAGCGCTTGTTCCACTGGATCCCCAGATGGGCGCCGCCGTACAGCCTGCGCTCCGAGGCGAACGACACCTGCAATGCCCAGAAGTACAGGCGCGAGGCGACCGGGGGAACGAGCACCTCGAGCGTCACCGACACCTCGGCGAGCGGCACCGTCGGGATGTCCCAGACCAGGTGGAACGACGAGGCGCCGTTGGCCGACTGCGGCTCGCCCGAGGTGCGCTCCCGCCCCGCCAGGGCGGCCCGCACCCGCTGCCAGGAGCGCGTGATCACGCCGCTACCAGTACCCGAGGATGTGGCCGCAGTAGAAATGCCCCCATGGCCCGTTCGGGTGCGGGTCGTCGGTGGAACGGCGCACCAGCCATGCGGCCACCCAGGTGTTCGCCCAGGGGTCGAGGATGTTGGCGCCCGGGATCCCGGCCTTCTGGGTGCGGTCCTCCCAGTAGATCGGGCGATGCTGGAAGAGCCCGGTCACCCCGCTGCTCTCGTTCACGATGAACGGGTCCCCCAGGCTCTCGCATGCCATCACCGCCATGGCACGGTCGATCTCGTGGGCGAGGTCCCATTCGTTGAACACCTCGGTCACCAGGGGACGCCACTCCTCGACGTCCTCCGGACTCGACCCGCGCGGCCCCACCTTGGAGGTCTCGCAGTCGGTGCGGTTGCTGGCGTCGCAGGCGTCGAAGTGGAATCCGCCGTCGGCGGTGTCGATGCCCCCGTCGGTCTTGATCTCGTCGTATCCGGTTCCCCCGGTGGACACGTCGTCGCCGCCGCCGGCCCGGATCCGGTCGTCGCCCGCCTCGCCGTGGATGTGGTCGAGGTCGTCTCCCCCGTAGAGCCAGTCGTCACCCGGGCCTCCCCAGAGCGTGTCCCGGCCCGACTCGCCGTAGAGGGTGTCGCCGCCGCCGTTGCCCTCGAGCACGTCGGCTCCGTTCCCCCCCATGATCAGGTCGTCGCCGTCGCCCCCGAACACCGTGTCGTCGCCGCTGCCTGCGGCCACCGTGTCGTCGCCGACCCCGCCGCGGATCGTGTCGGCATCGTCGCCGCCGAAGAGCGTGTCGGCTCCGGAGTTGCCGATCAGCGTGTCGTTGCCGGGCCCTCCGTCGAGGAGGTCGTCGCCGGTCCAGCCGGCCAGGAGATCCCAGCCATCGTCGCCGTAGATCTCGTCGTCCCCGCCGCCCCCGTGGAGCAGCGGGTCACTCCCTGCCCCGCCGTAGACGACGTCGTCGCCGCCCCCTCCCTTGACGGTGTCGGCCCCGGGGCCTCCGTCGAGCAGGTCCCTGCCGGGACCGCCCTGGATGTCGTCGTCGCCTCCCAGGCCGCACACCACGTCGTCCCCGCCGCGGCCCACGATCCGGTCGTCGCCGTCGGTGCCGAGGATGACGTCGGGCCCGGCGGTGCCGACCGCAGGCTCACCGGGAGCCAGGTCGGCCATGTCGATGGTGACCTCGTAGCCGCGGCACGATCCGGCGGCGTCGGTGCCGGCGACCACGGTGCCCGCCGTGGCCACGACGAGGAACAAGGCCATCGCCGTTGCGAGCGGGACGCGGGAAGGCACGAATCTCATCATCAGGGTCGTTTCAGTATGGCAGTCTCTCTCACGCACGCCAACGAGGGAACCGGGATGTCCTCAGAATGCCGATTCTGCGCCGTCGTGGCCGGCACCGCACCCGCCGAGGTGGTGGCGACAGACGCCGACACCGTTGCGTTTCTCGACCGCCGGCCCGTCTTCCCGGGTCACACCCTCGTCGTCCCCCGCCGCCACGTGGAGACGATCGAAGACCTCCCCGACGACCTGCTCGCTCCGATGCTCGGAGCGGCCCGCCGGGTGGCCGGAGGGGTGCGGGCCGCGATGGGCGCCCAGGGAACGTTCGTCGCCATGAACAACACGGTGAGCCAGAGCGTCCCGCATCTGCACGTCCACGTGGTACCGCGCACCAAGGGAGACGGACTGCGCGGATTCTTCTGGCCGCGCCGCGGGTATCGCGACGACGAGCACCGAGCCGAGATCGCGGCCCGGATCAGGTCGACGCTCGAACCGTGATCGTGCTCAGAGGCCGTGCGGATTGGGCGAGCACAGCGAGCCCCATCCGCCGGACTCCCGGCCGAAGGCGAAGCTCATCGGCCGGAACAGACCAAGAGCGCGGGCGAAGCCCGCTCCCCGGCGTCTGAGCCCATTAGCCGCGCTTCTTGAACAGGCCCCCGAGCAGGCCGGGGATCTTCGACAACAGACCACCCCCGGAGGACGACGCGGCGCCGCCACCGCCGCCACCGCCGCCGAGCATGCCGAGCACGTTGCCGAGGAGCCCGTCGTCCTGCTGCTCCAACTCACGGCGCTCCCCGGCGAGCATGCCCGCCAGGTCGCTCACCGACAGACCTTCTTCCCGCTTCTTCTGTCCGAGAGCCCCCATGACCAGCGGGGCGACCGTCTCGAGCAGTCCGCCCACCTTGCCGGCATCGAGCCCCGACTTCTTGGCGATCTCCTGCTCGACCTGCCCCCGCTGCTCGCCGAGCACGTGGCGCAGGATCCCGGCACCGGGACCGCCGCCGATATCCCCCACGAGTGCTCCCAGATTGGAGAACACGCTGCCGTCGTGGTCGCGTTCCAGAGCCGCGTCGAGCGCCGCGGCACCT
>CAYXHU010000365.1:0-2778 GCA_964464675.1 uncultured Acidimicrobiia bacterium | reverse complement strand
TGAGGTAGCCGACCGCGTTGCGTCCCAGGGTGAGGTTCTCGATGAGCCTGAGCACCCTGACGCGGCGGTCGGTGGGCACGTCGGCGCGTCCCCGCAGGTACTTGTCGAGCAGCGGCCCGATGTCGGGGTGCTCGAAATCCTGCTGCGATGGCAGGGTGACGACCGCGCCGCCGGCGAGGTCCTGGGCGAGGCGCCCGATCTCGTAGGGGTTCGTGACGACGTGGTGCTTGCACACGTTGGCCAGCAGCACGTCGGGCTCCCAGTTGCCCGCCGTGGTGCGGTGCGATTCCTGCGACGCGGCCAGGCCCGTGGCGAAGATCGTCTCGTTCAAGTGGCACATCACGGCGAGCTTGTCCCGCACATGGGATGCACCGGCGACCCCGTTGTACTCGGCGATCAGCGACGCGGCACCGATGAGGACGTCGCCGACGCCGGCTTTGCACACGTAGGAGCGGCGGTGGTAGGAGGTGAACCGCTCGACGAGGTGCGCTGCGAACTCCTGCTCACCGTCCATGAACACGTGCTCGGTCGGCACGAAGACGTCGTCGAAGACGACGAGCGCCTCCTGCCCGGCGTACCTGGCGTTGCCGACGTCGATGTCACCTTCCATGCTGCGGGTGTCGCACGACTGGCGGCCGTACACGTAGGAGACGCCGGCGGCGTCTACGGGGACGGCGCAGACGACCGCATAGCCTCGGTCGGCCTCGCGCAACCTGCCGGTCGGCATGACGAGGAGCCAATGGGAGTTGATCGCACCGGTCTGGTGGGCCTTCGCTCCGCGGATCACGATCCCGCCGGCGCGCCGGCTCTTCACCCGAAGGTACATGTCCGGGTCGTCCTGTTCCGACGGAGACTTGCCGCGGTCGCCCTTGACGTCGGTCATCGCCCCGCCGATGACGAGGTTGAGGCGCTGCACCTCCCTCAGCCAGTCGACGAACCGGACGTGGTACTCCGTTCCGTGGGACCTATCGATGTCGTGGGTGATCGAGTAGACCGAGTTGATCGCGTCCATGCCCACACATCGCTGGAAGCAGGTGCCGGTGATCTGCCCGAGGCGCCGCTGCATCCTGCTCTGGGCGGCGACGTCGCCGGCACTGCGGGTGATGTGCAGGAAGCGGTTCACCCTGGTGCCGGCGAGATCGGAGTCGGCGGTCGCCAGCTCCGGATCGTCACGAGCGAGGTCGTAGGTGGCCGCCATCGCCTCGATCGAAGGCCTGATGATCGGGTGGTTCGCCGGCTCGTGGACGAGCTCCCCGAACAGGTAGACGGGGAGCCGGCGCCCGCGCAGGCTGGCGATGTAGTCGGCTCCGGAGCGGATCGGGTCCCCGGGCCTCCAGGTGGTCTCGGTCATGGTCCCTCCGCGTGCTCGCCCGCTCCTCGACGCTACTCCCCGGGCCGGTAGCGTGGGTTCCGTGAACTCTGAGGCCATCCCCGGCGAGCAGGTGGCACTTCGCCCGTTCCACCCGGGGGACGCCGCCGCCCTCCTGGATGCGGTCGTCGAATCCGGGTCGACGCTCTCCCGGTACGAGACGTGGGCTCGTCCTGGGTTCACCCTCGAGGATGCTCAGGAGTACGTCGACTGGTGGATCGTCTCCCGGGAGAGCGGCAGTGCCCACTACTTTGCGATCGAGGGCCCGGAGGGGCGGTTCCTGGGTGCCTGCGGCCTGTCGGGCATCGATCGCGCCCATCGTTGCGCCGGACTGGGTTTCTGGGTCAGGACGTCGGCTTCGGGCAGGGGGGTGGCGAGCGAGGCTGCCGGTCTCGTCGTGCGATTCGGCTTCGAACACCTCGGATTGGAGCGGGTGGAGGTGATGGCCGCCGTGGACAACGCGGCGAGCCGCCGTGTTGCCGAGAAGACCGGAGCACGGCTCGAAGGCATCCTCCGGCACCGGCTCGTGCTGGAGGACGTTCCCACCGACGCAGTCCTCTACGCGGTGCTCCGGGAGGACCTGCCCGGGTAGGTTCCGGGCGGCGTCAGGGATGGCCTCGCAGCCAGGCGGTGCCGGCGTCGCAGAAGCGGGCGAAGTCGCACCGTCGGCACGCCTCGCCGGGGCTGGGATCGGTGACGCCGGAGGCCGCTTCCTCCATGAGTTCCTGCAGGTGCATCCGGGCGCCCGCCAGCCAGGGGTCGTCCACCTCGGTGGTGACCTCCTCGAGACCGCCGCCGAGATAGGCGAACGTGACCAGGAGCCGTTCCGGCGGCTCCGGCGCGAACCCGGCATCACAGACGGCCACTGCGTAGGCCTCGAGCTGCACCGCCATCGCCGGGTCGTCGCGACGGCGGCCCCCCTTGAAGTCGACGATTTCCCAGGTCCCCGGCCCTGGCTCGTAGATCGCGTCGATCCTTCCGCTCAGGCGGCCCGAACCCACCGCGAGCTCGAACGGGGCTTCGACCCAGCGCGGCCGACCGGCGGCGAACCGGGAGCTTCGATACGCGCTGAAGCCGCTCTCGGTGTCGGCCGGCGTGCCGTCGTCGGGAACGTCGAAGAACTCCTCGGCGGCCTCTTCGAGGGGCACCGTGCCGCGATTGTGCAGTTCGATGCGGCGGTGCAGCTCCACTCCGGCTCGCATGCTGAGCGACGGACGACGGGGGAGCCGGTCGACCTCGGTCCAGTGGAAGCGCTGCGGGCAGGAGGCGAACGTGACCAGCGCAGTCACCGAGGTGCGGAACCCCTCCTCCTCGGGAACCGGTTGCGGGGGATCCGGCAGACCCTCCAGCGTGATGCGGAGCTGCTCCATCTCCGCATCGTATGCCCGGGTCACACCCAGTTCGGCTGC
>CAYXHU010000364.1:0-2780 GCA_964464675.1 uncultured Acidimicrobiia bacterium | reverse complement strand
GTATTGCATGCCCAAGGAGATCTTCGGCCGCGACTACGAGTTCCTGGACCGCGACCTGCTGCTGAGTTTCGAGGAGATCGAGCGACTCGTCCGCCTGTTCACCCGGCTCGGGGTGCGCAAGGTTCGCTTGACCGGAGGAGAGCCCCTCCTGCGCCGCGACCTGGAAACGCTGGTCGGCCTGCTCGCAGCCGTACCGGGCATCGAGGACCTCACCCTCACCACGAACGGGACGCTGCTCGCCCGCAAGGCGGAGTCGCTGGCAAGCGCCGGGCTGCACCGGGTCACGGTGAGTCTCGATTCCCTCGACGACGCCACCTTCTCGGCCGTGAACGACGTAGGCGCCCCGGTGGGCGCCGTGCTCCAAGGCATCGAGGCTGCCGCAGCTGCAGGGTTGACTCCGGTGAAGGTGAACGTCGTCCTCAAGCGCGGGGTCAACGACCACGAGATCGTGGACATCGCCCGACGTTTCCGAGGCACCGGCCACGTCGTCCGGTTCATCGAGTACATGGACGTCGGGCACACCAACGGGTGGAGACTCGACGACGTCGTGCCCGCCGTCGAAGTCGTGCGGCGCATCAACGAGGTGTTCCCGCTCGCAGCCGTCGACAGGGGCTACCGGGGTGAGGTCGCCGAGCGTTTCCGGTACCGGGACGGAGCAGGGGAGATCGGTGTCGTGGCCTCGGTCACCCGGCCCTTCTGTGGCGACTGCACCCGGGCACGGCTCTCTGCCGAGGGGATGCTCTACACCTGCCTGTTCGCCACCGCCGGTGACGACCTGCGGGCGCTGCTCCGCTCCGGAGCCGGGGACGACACGATCGAGCAGGCGCTGCGCTCTGTGTGGGAGCGGCGCGAGGACCGCTACTCGGAGACACGTTCCGAGCACACCCGCGGGTTGCCGAAGATCGAGATGTCGTACATCGGAGGGTGAACCGGCGACATGGCCGAGACGATCCGTGTCTTCATCGAGAACGAGGCCGGGACCGACGTGAAGCACCACTACGACGAGGAGACGTTCGAGCACCTCGGCACCGAGCGCGTCGGAGCCGACTACCCCTACCCGTACGGCTTCGTTCCCGCCACCCTCGCTCCCGACGGCGATGCCGCCGACTGCTTCGTGCTCACCGACAGGGAACTTCGATCCGGGGACACCGTCGTCTGCGTCCCCGTGGCGTTGCTCGAGCAGACCGAGGGTGGGATCACCGACCACGACGTGCTCGCGATTCCGGCCGGCGAGCCCGGCCCCGACCTCACCGGGGTCACGGCCGAGTTCGCACCGTTCTTCGATCGGTTCATGGCCGGAGACCCCGAGAGAAGGGCCGCGATGGGACGACTGCTCCCGCAAGCGGCCGCCCGGTCGTACCTGAGCGCCTGCGCAGCCGCATGGGCGCGTCGACACACCGCCACGTGACCTCGACGGAGGTCCGCCGTTCGCGGCCGGTGCACTGGGAGCGCGGGCGAAGCCCGCTCCCCATTCTCTGAGCGTCGTAGCCTGTGAACGTGGCACGGCGCGATGGGTGGCTGCAGCGGCTCAACGGCGATCCCCGCCCCTGGCTCCTGGAGGAATCCGATCCGGCAGTCCGGGCGGCGACGCTGGTCCGGCTCATGGGCAGAACACGTTCCGATCCCGAGGTGCGCGCCGCCCGGGACCGGGCGATGCAGACGGATCCGATCAAAGGGATCCTCGATGCACAGCATCCCGAGGGTTACTGGGTCAAGCCCGGCCCCGGCTACGGGCCGAAGTACCGCGGAACCGTGTGGAGCTTCATGTTCCTGGAGCAGCTCGGAGTCGATCCCGCAGACGAGCGGGTTCGGGCCGCCGCAGAGTACGTGCTCGCCTGGACCCCGACCGCCGCCGGAGGACTGGGCTGCTCCGGAGGCGCCCGCGTCCCCCCACCCTCCTCGGTGCTCCACTGCCTCAACGGCAACTTGCTCAGGGCCCTCATCTCCTTCGGGTTCCTGGACGACCCGCGTGTCACGGCCGCCGTCGAATGGCAGGCCCGGGCGATCACCGGCGAGGGTGTGGAGCGCTGGCATCGGTCGGGCACCAGTGGGCCGGGCTTGCGATGCGGCGTCAACGACGACCGGCCGTGTGCCTGGGGAGCGGTGAAGGCGCTGCGCGGCCTGGCGGCGATTCCGCCCCGGCGCCGCACCGCCCTGGTGCGCAGGGCGATCGGCATCGGCGTCGAGTTCCTCCTGTCCCGGGATCCGAGCATCGCCGACTACCCGATGCCGATCGGCGACGCGGAGCCGTCCCGACTGTGGTTCAGGCCGGGATTCCCATCCGGGTACTCGGCGGACGTGGTGCAGGTGCTCGAGGTACTGGCCGAGCTCGGCCATGCCCGGCACCCGAAGCTCCTCCCCGCCGTGGAATGGCTGCTCGGCCTCCAGGACGAATCGGGGCGATGGCGCAACCAATACGCCTACAGCCGCAAGACTGCGGTCCCCATCGAAGACCAGGGCAGGACGTCCAAGTGGGTGACGCTGCGAGCGTGCACGGTGCTCGCGGCCGCCGACGGCGGGTTCAGAGATCGATGATCACCTCGTAGGAGTTGCCCGCCTCCCCGGCTCCCTCCTCGACCGCATCGCCGACGTCGACGACCACCCCGAGCACGTGGCGCCCTGCTCCGATTCCGGTGTCGAGCGGGCACTCGACCACGACCGGCTGCGAAGCGGTGACCTCGATGTCGCACAGTGCGGCGCCGTCGAGAGACACGGCGAGGGTGTAGCCGGGCACCTCTCCTGCAAACGGCGGCAGCGGGCCGACTCGCAGTTCGAACGCC